>JAWODX010000145.1:0-6501 GCA_046483085.1 Planctomycetota bacterium | reverse complement strand
CCGCCGACCGACCGGAACGCGAGCTTGACGAACTCGCCCTCCAGCACCGTCCCGTCCTTCAGCGTCAGCTCGTCCTTCCCGGCCTTGGCGAGGCGGAACCCTCCGATCACGCCGCGGGCGAACGCCTTCTCCTCGCCCCCGGCGAAGAACGTCACCCGTTTCAACTGGCCCTTCAGCTTGCCGCCGTGGCTCAGCTCGAGCACGTCGGCGGCGCAGGCGCCGGCCAGCAGAACGATCAGCAGAAAATGGAGAACGACGGTTCTGGCTTGCATGTGTTTCCCCCGGGCCGGTCCGGATGGAACCCGGCAAGACGCTCAAGACGCGTCGCACCGCCCTGGCAGATAGGCCGCTCTGTGTCTGCCGCAGAAGAACTTCCGCCCACTGCCTTCCTTACAGCGCTTATGCCCAACTCCGTCACATTGTCAAGGGATTTGTGCCAATTTTACAATCGACAGGAAGGATCACTTCCTTCGGATAAAGGATACGCGGCGCCGGCCGTTTTTTTGCGCGGAAAACCCAGTTTTGTTGCCCCGCCCGCCGCGCGAGGATAACCTGAAAACATAGACCGGAGAATCGCGTATCAACTACCAAAGGCCCGCCCCCATGAGGGCCTCCGACAGAGCTCCGCTTTCTCGACAGGACCAACAGGACGGACAGGACATCGGCAACACCGCAGGGCGTCAGACCGCCCTGTTGATCCGGTGTATCTCGCCGAAAGCGGTTTTTGTTTGACTGGCCCGGCGGGGCGACGTAGACTTGAGGATGGACGGACGGGCCGCAGGAGACGGGATGAAGATCGGGATCGTGTCGGATTCGCACGACAACGTGCCGATGGCTGACGCAGCGGTCGCCGCGTTTCGCGACAAGGGCGCCGAGCGGCTCATCCACGCGGGCGACTTCGTCGCGCCGTTCGCGGTCAAGCGATTCCTGGCACTCGACGTGCCGATCGTCGCGGTCTTCGGCAACTGCGACGGCGAGCACAAGGTCATCTCGGAACTGCTGCCCGACATCGTCGAGGGCGCCCGCCACGAGACGATCGACGGCCGGCACTTCGTCGTCGTCCACGCGGCCGAGTGGCTGGACGACGCGGACCGCGAGGCGGCCGACGTCATCGTCTGCGGCCACACGCACGAGGTCGCCATCGACGAGGCGGGCCCGCTGGTGATCAACCCCGGCGAGTGCGGCGGATGGATGACCGGGCGCTCCACCGCCGCCATGCTCGATACCGAGACCCTGGCGCCCGAGGTCCTTGAGTTGAGCGAATGATGAGAGAGAGCGGCAAGGGACTCGCCCTGGTCGTCGCGATCGCGCTGGCGGTCGGCCCGGGCTGCGTGAAGAAGACGATCGCCGTGCACTCCGATCCGCCGGGCGCGCGGGTCTATCTCGACGGCCAGGAGATCGGTCGGACGCCGGTGCTCCGCCACCCGTTCCACTTCTACGGCGTGCGCGAGATCGCCGTCGTCAAACCCGGCCGCCTGGTCGCACGCCGCACCGTCGCCATCCACACCCCCTGGTACTCCTGGTTCCCCATCGACGTGTTCACCGAGCTCGTGCTGCCCGTCACCCTGCGGGACGACCGGACGTACTACTTCGACCTCCAGCGGGCCGAACCCATCGAGGTGAGCGCGCTGATCCGGCACGCGCACCAGACGCGCGAGATCGGCAAGTCGCGGATCGAGGCCGCCCGCGAGCGGGCGACGTACCGGCCTCCGGCCTACGTCGAGGAGGGCGGCGAGAAAGAGTTCATCCTGTGGGCGCCGTGGACCGGGCCGCCGCGCGTCGAGCCCGACCAGCTCAAGAAGGAGCCGAGCCAGCCGTGACGACCCGCCTGGCGACGAGCTTGACCCTTACGGCGCTGTTGTGCCTGGTCCGCGCCGGCCTCGCCGCCGAGCCGCCGAGCGAAGAGCCGGCCGAAAAAGAGCCGCCGAGGGCACGGCCGATCCGCGGCGCCCGCGTCCACCGACAGCCGGTCAGGATCACGCTCAAGAAGACGGCGCTCAACCGCATCCTGGCCACCCTGCGCGACGGCTCGAAGGACCTGGCAACCCGGATCGACGCGATCGGCACGCTCGCACTCGCGCAGGCGCCCGAGGGCGTCGCCCCGCTCATCAGCATCCTGGGCCGCCAGGACAAGATCGAGGTGAAGGTCGCCGCCGTCTGGGCGCTGGGCGAGCTGGGCAACCCGATCGCGATCCCCGCACTGCTGCGCGCTCACGCGAAGGCGAGCGGCCCGCACCCGGTCCTTCGGTACGACAAGAAGATTGAGTTCCCGGGCGTCGGGGCGGAGCTCAGCTTCCTCGACCTCATCGAGGACTCGATCGGCCGGCTCGGCGTGCTCGAGATCGACCGGTTCGTCCGGATCCTCACGGCGCCGAGCGGGACGTACCGGTCGGAGTCCGAGGACCTCGTGGCCGAGCAGCGGTCCGCCCTGGCCGTCATCGTGTGCGTGGGCGACCGCGACCCGGCCGCCATCGGGGCGATGATCGACGTGGCCCGCAGCCCCGCCGGCGCCTACCCGGCCGATTTCCGGCGCACCGCGCTGTTCGGGCTCGCCCGGGTGCTCGTCGCGCGGACGAAGGAGTTCGAGCCGGTCCGGGCCGAGGACAAGGTGGGCGAGCAGATCATCACGCTGCTGACCCGGTCCATCGTGCGGATGAAGCCGGGCGAGGCGCGGAACCGGATCGCCGGCGCGCTCAGCAACAGCAATCCGATCTACGCGGTGACCCTGCTCACCCGGCGGTTCGTTGATAACTCGCCGGAGCAGGTCCGGATGCGGGTCATCGAGGCACTCGGCCTGATGCGCACCCGCGAGGCGGTCGAGACCCTGGTCTGGGCGCTCCGCAACGAGGAGAGCCCGGCGCTCCGCTGGCGGGCGGCCTACGCCCTGGGCCGCTGCGGGCCGTCCGAGCTCGGGCTCGCCGAGCTGAAGAAGGCGCTGAAGGACCCGTCGCGGCGGGTGCGCCGGGCGGCGGTCGACGCCATCGGTCGGGTGGGCGGAGAGCGGCGGGCGGAGCTGATCGCGCCCGCCGCGGGCAGCGACGATCCGGGCATCCGCGCGGCTGCCGCCCGGGCGCTCGGCCGGTCCGGCGACGAGGCCGCGCTCGAGCCGCTGCTCAACCTGGCCAAGGATGAGAGCGTCCTGGTGCGGGCCACGGCGGTCGCCGCGCTCGGCGGCCTGCCCCGGAAGAAGAGCTTGGTCGCCATCGTGAGAGCGGCGGAGGACGCGGACCGCCGCGTCCGGTTCGCCGCGCTGCAGGTCCTGTCCCGCATCCACCTCCCGTCCGCGTACGCGGCGCTGTTCGGCATGCTGGACGACGTGGATCGGAAGGTCCGGGCGGACGCCCGGAACGCGCTCTACATCGCGCGGGCCCGTCACGCCGACACGTTTCGCCGGACGCTCGTCGCGGTCATCCGCAGCCGCAAGCACCCCGGGACCGCGGAGGCCTGCCACTTCGTCACCGACACGAAGGACGCGAAGATCATCGCCGCCCTGCGCACCGCGACCGAGGACGAGCGGCCCGCCGTTCGTGCCGCCGCCCTCCGCGCCCTGCGCCGGCTCGGCGCCCGCTGAACCCCATCGGACAACGCGCGGGACGGCTCCCCGGATGGAGGCATTTGCCATGTCCAGTGTGATCAAGCTGGCGTGACTGTAGCCGGCCTCCATGAGGCCGGAGAAGCGCCGAGGTCATGGACCTCGGCTACAATTTGTGATCGCAGCAGGGGACATCGCAAATGCCTCGGATGGGGCCGGTCTGGACGAGAATCCCGGGGCCGCTATAATCCTTTGACCGGCCATCAGGGGCACCGGATGCGACGACGCCTGTTCCCGTTCCGACCGAAAGCCGTCGAGCTGAGCCGGTTCCGCCACGCCGGGCTGCGCTGGGAGGCGCTGGCCGAGGGCGCCGACCTGGTCCGCTCGCGCGACGACTGGTCCATGGCGACGCTCCGGCGCGAGTTCGCGGCCGAGACCGTGCGCCGGAACAACATCGAGCGGCTCGTGTTCCGACTGAACCGGCCGCCGTTCGCCGCCGCCGTCAAGGCGCAGCTCTCGGTCGGGATCAAGCCGATGCTGCGGACCCTCTACGGCGTGTCCAAGGGCCGGAAGGAGTGGGAGAACCACATCCGTGCCCACGGGCTCGGGCTGCCGGTGGTCACGCCGCTGGCCCTGGGCGAGCAGTGGGAGTTCGGCGTGGTCCAGGAGGCGGTCTTTATCAGCCGCTGGCGGCCGGACACGCGGACGATCCAGGAGTGGCGTTGCGAGACCGCGGACGAGGCGGGCGGCGAGGTCGCGTGTGACGTCGCCCGGAAGCTCGGCCAGCTCGTCGCCGCCGTCCAGTCGCACGGCATCTACCACAACGAGATGCATTTCCGGAACGTGCTGATCGAGGACGTCGACGGTGGCCGGTCCCTGCTGCTGATCGACTGGAAGCACGGGCGAGCCCGGGGTCGGATCACCTCGAACGACCTGGAGAACCTGCTCCACACCGGGCGGTTCTACACCCGGCGCCTGCCGTTCGCACGGCCGACCGAGTCCGAGAAGCGCGCGTTCCTCGCGGGATACCTGGGCGTGGAGCCCGACCGGCCCGACCGGGCCGAGATCCTCGCCGGCCTGCGGGCCGCCTGCCCCGACGAGACGTGGATGGACGAGGCATTCCAACGAACAGGAGATACTGCTGATGAAGATCGAGCGTGATGTTCCGGTACGGCACGAAGTCGACGTGTTCGTGGCGGGCGGTGGGCCGGCCGGCTGCGCCGCCGCCGTCGTCGCCGCCCGGCAGGGCCGCAGTGTGTTCCTGGCCGAAGCCCACTCGTGCTTCGGCGGCATGGGCACCGCCGGGCTCGTCCCCGCGTTCATGCAGTTCTCCGACGGCGAACACCTGTGCGCCGCCGGGCTCGGCGAGGAGATCCTCGAGACGCTCCGCGCCGCGGGCGGGACCGGCACACCGAAGAACCTGGCCATCAAGGCCGAGGTGCTCAAGCGCGTCTACGACGGGCTCGTCACCGACGCGGGCGTCGACTTCACCTTCCACACGGCGCTCATCGACGTCGCGACCGACGGCGACCGGGTCTCGCACGCAGTTTGCGCGGCCAAGTCGGGTATCTTCGCCGTCGAGGCGAAGATGTTCGTCGACGGCACGGGCGACGGCGACCTCGCCGCCTGGGCCGGGGCGCCGTTCGAGAAGGGCGACGAGAACGGGGACCTGATGCCCGGCACCCTCTGCTCGCTCTGGGCCGACGTCGACTGGGAGACGGTCCGCAGCGGCGGGGGCAAGCCGGAGCGCGAGCGCGTCTCCGAGGCGATTGCCGACGGAGTTCTCTCGCAGGAGGATTACCACCTGCCGGGGATGTGGCGCGTCGGCGAGAACGTCGGCGGCGGGAACATCGGCCACACGTTCGGCGTCGACAACACCGACGAGCGCTCCATCACCGAGGCGCTCATCCGCGGCCGCGAGCTCGTGCCCGAATACGAACAGTACTACAAGGAGTACCTCGACGGCTACGAGGAGATGAAGCTGATGGCGACCGGCTCGCTTCTCGGCATCCGCGAGTCCCGCCGAATCACCGGTGACTACGTCCTCTGCATCGACGACTTCAAGGAGCGGGCGACGTTCGACGACGAGATCGGCCGGTACTCGTACCCGGTCGACATCCACCCGACGCGGCCGGGCAGGGAGGAATTCGAGCGGTTCACCGACGAGTGGGAGACGCTCCGCTACAAGAAGGGCGAGAACTACGGCATCCCGTACCGGTCGCTCACGCCGCAGGGCCTGGCGAACGTGCTCGTCGCCGGGCGATGCATCAGCGCGGACCGCGCGATGCAGGGATCGGTGCGCGTGATGCCCGGCTGCTACATCACCGGCCAGGCGGCCGGGATGGCCGCCGCCATTGCCGCCGAGCAGGACACCAGCGCCCGCGGGTTCGGCATCGGCCTGCTCCAGGGCCGGCTGAAAGAGATCGGCGCCTTCCTCCCCAACTGCTGAGCGCACGAGCCCGGGAGCGACGCGGCCCCGGCCCAGGGTTCCTTCGGCGCAGGCCGCCACGACGTATGCGCGGTGCGCCCAATACTCACCCTCCCTTGTTGGCAACCGGGCGACGGTGCAGCAGCTTCCCATCGGTGCAATGAGAAACTATCTCAAAAGCGTGGCACGGCCTTCCAGGCCGTGGGTGTTCACGGGCAGGATGCCCGTGCCACCACTTGACGAGCGTCCTGAGATACTCTCTAAGACGACTACGCTGTTTTTCCAACCGCAGAGGCCGCAGAGTACGCGGAGACAACAACTTATCGAAGCCTGGGGCTGACGCGTCCGGGTCCCTGACGCGATCGAAGAGGATTCCCTACGCCCTTGATTATTATGGGCTTCTCTGCGATCTCCGCGATCTCTGCGGTGAGTTTTAGCGTTGCCGTGTTAGAAGCTATCTCAAAATGGTGGCACGGCCTTCCAGGCCGTGGATATTCACGGGCAGGATGCCCGTGCCACGGCTGATCCGCCCTTTTGAGAT
>JAWODX010000088.1:0-7492 GCA_046483085.1 Planctomycetota bacterium | reverse complement strand
CGCCGGAGCCCCCGGTGGTGACGCGGGCATCCTGCCCGCGTGTCGCGAGGACGTCTCGCCCTCGCACTGTGTACCGGGCGAGACCGCGGGCAAGATGCCCGCGACACGTCGCCTGCCACGCGCGCTGTTCTCCGAACGGCACGTCATCGTATCTGTGAACGAGACCACTTCGCGGCTGAATCAGGGCTCCGGTTCGTCAGCCGGCCCGGCGCCGCCAACCGGTGCCGACCGCGCCAGTGCCCGGCGGTAGAGGTCGACGTATTCGTCGCAACACCGGGCCCACGACCTCGTCCGGGCGAGTTCGACGGAGCGGCGCTTGAATGCCGCCAGGCGCTCCTCGTCGTCGATCAAGCCGGCGACTTTCGCGGCGATGTCCGCCGCGTCCCGCTTCCGCACGATCAGGCCGTTGCCGTCGATCAGCTCGGCCGACCCGGTCTCGGTGGTGATGACCGCCAGCCCGGACGCGATCGCCTCCTGGATCACGTTCCCGAGAGCCTCGTGCAGCGAGGCGAGTATGAAGATGTCGTGCCCCCGGTAGATCTGCGGCAGTGCCTCGTGGGGCCGGACGCCGAGGAACCGCACGTGCTCGCCGAGGCCGAGCTCCCCGGTCAATGTCTTGAGCTCGTCCCCCAGGAATCCGCTCCCGACCACCGTGAGCCGCACGTCGCGGTCGGGATACCGGTCGACGAGGAGCCGGGTCGCCCGAATGACGTGCTCCGTGCCCTTGTTGACCGACAGCCGGCTGACGGTGAGCAGCCGGACCGCGCGAGAAGCGATCTCGTCGAAGTCCGGCGCGGGAGAGAACCGCTCGGTATCGAACCCGTTGTAGATCACCTGAATGCCGCAATCCAGCGTGTGTCTCGCCATGTTCGCCGAGTACCGGCTGAGGGCGGTCACCGCCCGCGCGGCGCTCCACACGCGGCGCGAGATGAACGGGATGAGGGACTTGTCGAGCGTGCCGAGCCGCGGGTTCGCCCCCGGGACGTCACTGCCGCGGAGAGCGACGATGTACGGGAGCTTCTTCCGGTGCAGATAGCCGATGACCCCCGCCGGCCAGCCCGACCAGCAGTGGCAGAGGTCGTACCGGTTCTCGCCCAGGAGCCGCCGGGAACACCAGTACGCCCCCCACGTCCAGCGGGCGATCTCGCTCGTCCGCCAGTGATGCACGTCCCGTTTCCCGACGTCGAGCCTGAAGACGCGGATCCCGTCGGCGAACGGCTCGCACTCGAACCGGTTCGAGGCCGAGGAGGTCACCAGGTCGACGGCGAACTCGTCCCGCCGCGCCAGTTCCTCGAGGAAGCGCCGGTTCGCGTTCGCCGCCCCGCCGCCCACGGGCGGGAACTCATAGTTGAGCATCAGGATCCGCACGAAACCTACTTCCTGTCGTTCTCCGGGCTCTCGTCGCGCCCGGCGCCGTCCGGTCGGTCGGGCAGTTCGCAGATCGTGTGCAGGAACTTCCCCGACGGGCTGGGCGGGATGTCCTCGACCAGCGAGATGTTCAGCTCGCAGCCCTCGCCCATCACGGCCCGGGTCATGGCTTCCATCTCGGCGACCTCGCCGGGCGGCGGGTCGGCCACGTTGACCACGTAGGCGTCGATTCGGTCGAGGGTCTTCTGGCGGACCTGAAACTTCTCGACCCACGAACGGCCGTAGAACATCTGCCGGAAGTACCCGCCGTGGACCAGGGCGCCGTCGGCCGCCCGGAAGTGGTCGGTCAGCCGGCCGGTGACCGCTTCGAGGAGCTGGAACGACCGCCCGCACGAACAGGAGGCGCTCGCCGCAGCCGCCGTGTCACCGATCCTGTAGCGGATCATCGGCATCGACCGGTTGATCAGGCTTGTCACGACGATCTCGCCGTGTTCGCCCGGCGCGGCGACCGCCCCGTCGGGCCGCACCACCTCGACCCGCACCGCGTTCTCGAATACGTGCAGGCCCTCCCGGGCGGAACACTCGGAAGCGATGGCGCCCACCTCCCGGGCCCCGTACTGGTTGTAGACGGGACAGCCGAAGACGCCCTCGACAAACTCACGAATCCCCTCGGTCAGCGGCCCGGCCGTCGAAAGAATAGCTGTTGGAGGCACCACGCTCTTCCCGGTTCGCTGAACGTAGCGTCCCAGCGCCCGGATGGAGTCGACGTACGCCCAGACCAGGACCGGGCCGAACCGGTTCCACTCCTCCACGTAACGGGCCATGTCCGCCTCGCTCATGCGGAAGGCATTGAGCCGTCGCAGGTTGAACAGGAAGCCCTGGAGCCGGCCGACGAGCGACTGGCGGCCCTCGAGGAGGTCGCGCTGCGAGCCCCAGAGCATGAGCTCCCGGTCGCCCGGCGCCTTGCCCGCCCAGCGGTCGAAGAGGAACCGCGTGGCGGTCCGGCGCCACCAGTACCCCCGGTCCTGCAGAAACGTGACCGGCTCGCCCGTGCTGCCCGACGACATGTTCACGTACGAGTGACGCCGCTCGTGATCCGAGGCGTGGAGTGCCGCGCCCTCGCGCCGGAGGATGGCCTTGGTCAGGAACGGGATGTTCTCGAACCGGTCGAGCCGGACCTCGCCCCCGTCGACGACGCCCGCCTCGCGAAGCACTCGCCCGTAGTACGGGCATGTCTCCGCCGCGTGCCGCAGCACGCCCGCCAGACGCTCGTCGACCGCCCGCTGCTTCGCCTCCCGAGACGCGAACTCGATCGACCGAATGAACCGGGCCTCGCGGTGTGCCCAGGGGCGTACGAACCGCGCGACCGCCCCGATCACCGCTCGCCGCCAGCCCGACATCGGTCCGCTCCTTCCCGTGAACGGGCTTACCGTCCCCGGCACAACCGGGGAGGAGGTGCGTTCGACAGGCCCCCTGCCCGCCCTCACCTCCCGCTCGACAGACAGGGCGCGAGGGCCCAGATCAGCCGGAATCGACGCGTGGAGTTGCCTGGCGCACCCGGGGCCCTCACCGTCGAGCCATGGTAGGCCCCCGCCTCAAACCTGTCAATTTCTATTCGGCGGCGGAGCTCGGATGAGCCGCGACACGGGCGGGGTCAGCGGGCCGCGCCCGCTCAGAAATTATCTCAAAAGGTGGGGCGGACATTCCTGTCCGCCATCTCGCAGGCAAGAATGCCTGCCCCACCGACTATTCAGATAGCCTGTCAGTGGTCGCTCTTGCCCGTGAACCGGAACGACCTGATCTGGAGCGCCGGGACGACGGTCGAGCCCAGCCGCTCGCGATCCCGGCCGACCCCCTCCACGTCCGCCAGCGCCTCGACGATCGACTGGGTGAAGCGGAGGTTGCGGACCGGGCCGGCAAGCTCGCCGTCCGCGATCTCGAACAGGCCGTATCGCGTCATCCCCGTGATCTGGGCGGTCGCCCGCTCGGCGACGTTCGTGTAGTGGAACCGGGACACGAGCAGCCCGCGGTCGGTCGATGCGATCAGCTCGTCGAGCGTCGACTCGCCCGGCGAGACCAGCCGCGTGTGCAGCGCCGGCCCGCCCGGATTCGGCGGGACCCCGCCGTGGCCGGTCGACCGGACGCCGTCCTTCGCCGCCGTCTTCAGGTCGTGCACCACGGACCGGAACACGCCGTTCTCGACCAGGATCACCGGCCGGGTCGGCACCCCCTCGCCGTCGAAACCGAACGGAGAGCCCGCCGGGTCGTGCGGGTCGTCGACGAGCGTGATCCGGTCGTCGAACACACTCTCGCCCAACTTCCCCTGCAGGCAGCTCCGCCCTTGCTGCATGTCCTGGGCGCTGAAGGCCAGCCGGCCGAGGAACCGGAAGAGCACGGCGGCGGCCGCCGGCTCGAGCACCACGGGGTACTCCCCCGGCTCGACCTCGCCCGGGTCGCGGGAGTCGAGGCACTTGCGCAGGGCGAACTCGGCGCGGTCGCCCGGGTCGACGTCGGAGAGTCGGGGCCCGGAGAACTCGGCGCAGCCGGCGGCCGTGTCGGCCATGGCGACCACGTTCAGGCCCACGTCCGTCTCGCGGTCGAACTGCCGGGTCCCGGCCGTGTTCGCCAGGCCGACCCAGGCGGCCCCGGTCGAGACGGAGCCGGAGGCGACGGCGCCGCCGGCCTCGATGCGGCCGATGACCTCGCGCGCGATCTCGGCCCGGCGCGCCGGGGGGCAGCCGGCGGTCTCGTCGTCGAAGATACCGATCGGCTCGGCGGCGGGGCTCTCGACGACGCCGGGGAACTCGGGATCGTCGGCGGTCGCGCCGGCGATCGCCGCGGCCCCCTCCCCCGCCTGCCGAAGACCGGCGTCCGTCAGCACCCCGGTTCGCACGCAGCCCGTCCGCTTGCCCCGGACCGCGCGCAGGCAGAGGGTCGCCGTCTCCCGTGCCACGTTCTGGTGGATGGTGTTGTTGGCGAAGCGGGTGAGTGCGCCGGAGCGGGTGTAGAAGACGGCGTCGGCGGCGTCGCAGCCGGCGGCCTGCGCCGCGGCCAGCGCGCGATCGAGCAGCGAGAGCGTCTCGTCGCGGGAGGTCATCGGACGACTCCAACCTGGACGTTTCGGAACCGAGCGGGTGCGACGCCGTGGCCGACGTGCGCCGACTGGCCCGGCTCGCCCTTCCCGCAGTTCGGCGTACCCCAGAGCCGCCAGTGGGCGCGCCCGCAGACCGCGTCGCAGGAGCCCCAGAACTCCGGCGTGATCCCCGTGTAGCTGGGGTTCTTGTAGAGCCGGCCGAGCCGGCCGCCTTCGATCTCGTAGGCGACCTCGGTTCCGAACTGGAAGTTCACCCGCCGGTCGTCGATCGACCACGAGCGGTTCGTGGCCAGGAACAGCCCGCCGTCGCTGTCGGCCAGCAGGTCGTCGAGCGCCCACTCGCCGGGCAGCAGGTTGATGTTCGTCATGCGGACGAGCGGGATGGCGCCCCAGCCGTCGGCCCGCGCCGCGCCCGAGGACGATGTGCCGAGCTTCGCCGCACTCTCGCGGTCCGAGATGTAGCCGACGAACGTCCCGTGGTCGATGATCGGGACGCGCCGGGCCGGGACGCCCTCGTCGTCCCATCGGAACGTGCCCAGCCCGCCCGGCGCGGTCGCGTCGGCCACGACGTTCACCCGGTCCGAGCCGTACCGGAACGAGCCGAGCTTGTCGGGCGTCAGGAAGCTGGTCCCCGCGTACGCGGCCTCGGTCCCGAACACCCGGTCGAGCTCGATGGGATGCCCGATGGACTCGTGGACCTGGAGCGCGAGCTGGCCGCCGTCGATGACGACGTCGCGCCCGCCGGCCGGGCAGGGCGGGGCCGAGAGGAGCGCCTGCGCCTCCTCGGCGACGCGCGGCGCCTCCTGCTCCAGGCCGAGGGCCTCGACGTACTCGAATCCGGCGGTCCCGAAGTTCCCGCGGAACGAGTTCGGGTAGCTGCGGACCTGGCTCTCGCCGTCGCGGACCGCGGTGGCGGCGATGCCCCCGCCGCATTCGAGGATCGTCTGGTCGTACTCCGACCCGGCCGAGTTCCCGAAGAGCGTCCGCTTGCGGAGCGTGCTCAGGAACGCCTGGGTGATCGCCACGTCGGGCTGCCCCTGGAGCGCCCGTTCGGCCCGCGTGAGCAGGTCGATCTTCCGCTCGACGGGGACGGCGACGGGGTCGGTCTCGTGCGGCGTGACGTAGCTGCCCTCGACCTTCGGCGCGTCGGCCAGTTCGACCGGCGCCTTGCGCGCGGTCGCGCTGGCGCGGCCGATCTCGACCGCCCGGGCCGCCGCGCGTTCGGCGCCGTCCGGCGAGAGGTCCTGCACGGCGGCGAACCCCCACGCGCCGTCGACGACCGCGCGGACGCCCAGCCCTTCGCTCGCCGACCGGATCGCGGCGACCGGCGCGCCGTTCCTGACCTCGTAGCTCTCGTTC
Organism: Planctomycetota bacterium; assembly: GCA_046483085.1. GTDB lineage: Bacteria > Planctomycetota > PUPC01 > PUPC01 > PUPC01 > JAWODX01. The sequence goes on along the minus strand of JAWODX010000088.1, from coordinate 1,671 downwards.
GTGCTGGTGACGATTCGCGCCTCGACGTGCGAGGCGCCGGCGCCCGTCCCCGCACCCACCGCCCGCTCGACCAGTTCGTCCATGCGCCCGCTCCCTTCTGTTGGCGTCGGATTGTACCGCAATCGCCGGGCGACGCAAGGCGCTTGCCGCGCCGGCCGGGCGCGGATAAGATAGCGGCACGCTGGAGCGGAGGAGAGCCGATGCTTCGAATTCTGCCGCACTCGGAGGCGGGCTCGGCGATCGCCCGGCTGAGCGAGCGGCTGGCGATCTTCGAGCGCGAGTCGTCCGCACGATCGGCCGAGCTGACCCGCAAGGTGTTCGGCGAGGCGCTGGCGCCGAGCCGGGTGGTCGACCGGATCGTGGACGCGGTCCGGCGCCGCGGGGACGACGCCGTCTCGGAGTACACGCTGAAGCTGGACGGTGCGATCCTGACGCCGGACCTGTTCCGGGTCGACCCGTCGGTCGCCCTGCAGGCGGAGAAGGGGGCGGACGAGGGGTTCCTGTCGGCGGTCCGTCTGGCGGCGGAGAACGTGCGGGCGTACCAGGAGGCGATCCGGGTCGAGGATCCGCCGCCCCTGGAGGAGGGGGGGCGCGTGCTGCGGCGGCGGTACTGGCCGGTCCGGTCGGCGGCCTGTTACGTGCCGGGCGGGCTGGCGCCGTATCCGTCGACCGTGATCATGTCGGTCGTCCCGGCCCAGGTGGCGGGGGTGTCGCGGGTGGCGGTCATCTCGCCGCCCCGGCACGGCAAGGAGATCGACCGGCGGGTGCTGGCCACGTGCAGCGTGCTGGGGGTGCAGGAGATCTATCGGATCGGCGGGGTCCAGGCGGTCGCCGCCATGGCGGTGGGGACGGAGACGATCGAGGCGGTGGACAAGGTGGTGGGGCCGGGGAACCTGTTCGTGATGCTGGCGAAGAAGGCGGTCTACGGGCACGTGGACATCGACATGTTCGCCGGGCCGAGCGAGATCCTGGTCATCGCCGACGCGTCGGCGAACCCGGCCTGGGTGGCGGCCGACCTGCTGTCGCAGGCCGAGCACGACGAGATGGCGTCATCGGTCCTCGTCACCGATTCGCGCGAGATGGCGGAGCGGGTCGACCAGGCGCTGGAGAAGCAGCTCTCGGAGTTGAGCCGGGCCGAGACGGCGCGGGCGTCGATCCAGCGGTTCGGGCTCGCGATCATCGTGGCGGACATGGACGCGGCGATCGAGCTGACGAACGAGGTCGCGCCGGAGCACGTGGAGGTGCAGACGGCGAACGCGGACGAGGTCGCTGCGGGGATCCGGTCGGCCGGGGCGGTCTTCATCGGGCCGTGGACGCCGGAGCCCGTGGGCGACTACGTCGCCGGCTCCTCGCACATCCTGCCGACCGGCGGGACCGCGCGGTTCTTCTCCGGCCTCTCGGTCAACACGTTCCTCCGGGCGACCGCCTACGTGAAGTACGACCGCAAGGAGCTCAAGCTCGCCCAGCAGGCGATCCAGGCGCTGGCCCGGGCCGAGGGATACGACGCACACGGCCGCAGCGCCAGTATCCGCGAGGAGGAGTGGGATAGGACTTAGCACTACAACGCTACTTCTCCTCGCTGCCTGCGTTCTGGAACCCCCGCGGAATGGGCTGGGCAGGCATTCTTGCCTGCCAGATGGCGCACAGGAATGTCCGCCCCACCTTTTGAGA
>JAWODX010000059.1:0-10141 GCA_046483085.1 Planctomycetota bacterium | reverse complement strand
CCGACATCTCGGGACCGCCCACGCTGCGGGCGGGGATCCCGCGGGCGAATCCGTCGGCGTATGTCGGTGCCTCGACGAGTGTCGGCACACCGATCGCGATAGTGATCGGGATACCGCTGTATATCGCGCTTGCGGAGGCCGTATTCTGAGAATGGCTCGCGGTCCATGGGCAACCGTATAGCGAGCCGGTGCGGGTACGCCCGGGCCTCGTGCCCACAGCAGAAGAAGTCGCCGACGGGGACTTCGACCGATGGGGTCTCCTCGGCGTCCCAGTAGAATCGGAGGACGCAGCTTCGGAGCGCCTCGACCCGGCAGGTGATCCAGACGTGGCGGATGACCCCGGGCCCGTCGATCTCGGCGAGCGTGGTCGTCTCGCCCTGCGGGAGGGTGATGCACGGTCGGACTTTCCATCCCACGCCGAGCTCACGGGCCGGGCCCTGGCCCTCGGGGTCGGCCCTGGCGCCGCCGCCTTTCGCGCCGTCCGGGTTCTCGGCCGAGATCGAGCGCGATTCTGCATCGCGGAGGCGGGAGATGTCGCTCATTCCGAAGTGAGAGAAAGGCCCGGTCATGTGTCTCCTCCAATCGTCTGCGGGATGTGTGTGGCCCTCTTATAAGCTCGCCCCGCGCCGGAGTCAAGGCGCGCGGGGCCTGGGTCACCCCCAGTTCTGGCTGGAGGCCGGAGCGGGCGAGGCCGCCTTTGGAATGCGGTGGCTTGCCACCGTTATGCCGAGGCGCGAGGCGGCGAGTGCACCCGAGCGCGTTCGAAAAACGGCAGCAAGCTCTCGCACTCCGTATTCCTCGCTCGTCAGGATTCTTGTACGGTCCGCAACATTCGCCGAACGCGGCCGCCCACGGGGACATGTACCGGAAGCCATTCCCGCGAAAGCGGGAGTGGATCGGTACGTGTCCCCGGATACGCAACCGCAGAGGCCGCAGAGTACGCAGAGAAAACGATTTATGGCCTTTTCTCTCAGGCAGGGCGCCGCAGATACACCCGAGCAGACAGAACGCCTTACGCCCCCGTCTCCCAGGACTTCTCTGCGATCTGCGCGATCTTCTGCGGTCAGTTCTGGTGTTGTCGTGCTAATCTGCGGCGTCCGGCATCGCGGCATAGCCCTCCACCTGGATCCGTTCCAGGAACACGAGCGGGACCCAATAGTACCTGCGGGTGTCGGCGGTTACCTGGATGATGGGCCGGCCCCCGTTCGCTCGCACCGCCTCTTCCAGCGCCTCCGACGTGCTCGGGGCGGTGACCGGGATCATGTACAGGAGATGAACACCCCACGACGCACCGGCGACCGAGCGGCCCGGCGTGTAGGTGCCCTGCTCGAGCGGCACGGACGACGGGGCGACCCCGCCCGAGTAGGTCCGGCAGCCCACCGCCGAAACGGCAATCACCCCCAACGCGCTCAACAACAGCCAACGCTTCATGGTACTCCTCCATCAAGAGAAAGGGGTCTCGCCCCGCAAAGGAACCGGCCGCGGTACGAGCAACAAGTATAACCGCAGGGATGGACCGCGCAAAGCCCGGAGGCCACGATGCCGCCCGTTGATATCCGACGGGTTCCGGGCCGGTCTCACCCGATGTCCGGCTGCAGGGCCGGCAGCTCCGACGGGTTCCGCGAGATCGGCGGCGACCCGAACAGAAGGTGTTATCGCACGTAGACGCCCAGCTTGCGCAGGGCCTCGATGAGCCCGCGGTCGGCGGGGGCCTCGCGCAGGGCAAGCGCCGTCGGCGAGATGCGCCGGATCACCAGGCCCTTCATTTCCGGCAGCTCGGCGACGACGTCCAGCGTGCGCGCGTCCGCCAGCTCGAAGACGAACACCTGCTCGGCCGTGGCCACCCGCACCCGCTCGGCCCAGCTCCGGATCGAGTACTCGACGTTCTGCGGGACGGGGGTCTCGGCGTGCTCGCGCAGCACGCCGAGCAGCTCGTCGGCGCCCAGACCGCGGACGACCGCCCGCTCGACCCGCTCCTTCTCGATCCGCAGGTGATAGGTCTGCTCGACCTTCTCCCGGACGGCGACCTGGCCGACCTCGTAGCGGAGGCGCGTCGTGTCGCCCTCGGGCAGGACGATCGCCTCGAAGTCCGGCGTCACGATCAGCTTCCCCGTCGCGCCCGCGGTCGGGCCGACGCCCGCCGCAACGGCGCCGAACTCGCTCAGCCGCTCGGCGACCGCACGGCCGCCCTCCGCCACCACGTCGAGGATCCCCATCGCGTACGCCTCCATCACGACCGCCCGGCGGACGGTCTCCGCCAACTGCAGCAGCCCGGGGAACGGCGGCAGCACATACTCCGACACCTGCTTCACCGCGTCGGCGATCGTCTCCCGCAGGCCGCTCGCCGGCAGCCGGGCCAGGTACCGCCGCAGCGCGATCCCCGCCAGCGCCCCGCCGCGCCGCCACTCGCCCGGCGGCATCGACCGGAGCAGCTCGCGGGCGACGCCGCACAGCCCGTCGTGGTGGTGCGCCGACCGCGGCGCCGGGACCGCGAACCCGACGAGGTCGAACAGGTCCGCCGCCTGCTCCTCGTACGACCGGCGCTCCCACTCCCAGGCCGCCCGCCTCGCCGCCAGCACGTCGCCCGACCGCTCCACCAGCCCCCGCTTCTCCGCACACGCCACGCGCAGCTCCAGCAGCTCGTAGGCGTCCATCAGCGGCAGCTCGCCCCGGTTCATCCGGCCGATGATCCGGTCCGACGCCGGCGCCGTCAGCGCACCCGACATCTTCAGTTTCGCGACCGACTCCCGGGCGCACTGCACCAGCTCGGCCAGGTCGAGCAGAAAGTCCGGCCCGACCGGGTCCGGCAGGTCGGTGGGCTCGGCCAGCGGCGTCGAGAGCCACGCCTCGACGACCTCGGTGAACACCGCCAGCACCCGGCCGTCGAGGTCGATCCCGAAGTCGAGCAGCGACACGTCGCCGACCGTCCCCACGAAGTTCGCCTCGAGCTCCGCACGCCAGCCTCCGAGTGTCTCGTCGTCGACGTCCGGCACCTCCTCGCCGAGCGCGTCGAGCCGCTCGATGGGAACGAGGCCCGCCCGCTGTTCGATCGCCCGCCGGACGAGGCGCCGCAAGGGCTCGGACAGCCCGGCGAACTGGTCGGCACACACCCGGTCCGCCAGACGCGCCGCCAGCTCGTCGGTGGAACCGGACGGGTCGAGATCAAGGCCGGCGGAACGCAAGGCCTCGGCGCGCTCGTCGGCGGACAGCGCCGCCAGGTGGTCGGCCAGGTTGAGCACGTCCTGCCACGCCCGGTCGCCGATGCCCGTCGCGCCCCGCAGCGGCTCGACCAGCTCGTCGGGCAGCGTCACCCGGGCGGACCCGTATGTCTCCCACCGCTTTTCGGGCTCGACGCAGACCAGGCCCATCGCCGCCAGGTCGGCGACCGCGGCTCGGGTCTCCTCGATCGACCGGGGCCGGGCCGCCGAGCTCGCCGCCAGCACGCTGGCCGACTGCGAGAGGCGCTCCGACCGCAGCAGCTTCCGAAGGATCCCCCGGCCCAGCGACCCCGCACGCTCCAGGCAGTGGGCCACGCGCTCGGGGCGAGTCATCTCCGTGCGGAGCGACCGGAAGAGCGCCATCTTCGAGTTGGACGTCGGCCGCTCCGGCGCCCAGACCACGAGCATGTCCTGGAGCTGCTCGACGGTCATCGAGCCCAGAAGCTGGTCGAGATTCACCGTTCCCGTCTCCGCCGAGTTCGCAGCCGGCCTGCCGGCCAATCGATGACAGGCATTGTACGGATGCGGGCGTCCGTTTCCAGCGTTCAGGCCGGATGGACAGCGGACCGGTCTGCGTTGAGCTTCGGATGAGGGGAGACTTGGGGGGAACCGGAAAGGGGGGCTGCCCAGAACGCTGGATTGCGGAGAAACCAGAACAGGAGAGCCATGCGTGGACAGGGATGTGACACATCCGGAGCGGCTCGGCCGGCGCGGCGTTCATCACGTCGGGCGTCTTGTTCGGTGGGTCGCGCCCCTCGTTGCCGTGGAGGACGCCCGCAGCTCCGGCCGCCTCCACCCTGCGTTTCAGCCGCTGGACCTGGCGGATGCTCAGATCCAAGGCATTGGCTGCCTCCTGGTTCGTCATACGGCGGTCGATCGCCGCACGAATGACCTGATACCGCTGTACCTGAGCCACTGTCAGCGTCACCTCCATCTCGGACCTCCGCAAGTTGTACGGAGATCATGTTCGAACGTAGGTCCCAGGGGGGTGACATGTTCGCTTTGGCGTTAGGGGGTGACATAGTCGCTTTGGCACGACAATTGAAAGAGCCCGCCCTGCTTGACAACACGCGGGCGCTTCATAGAATCAGGAGCGGAGTTCAACTCGTGACCCGGCATTTTGAACGGCGCCTGCGATACGGTCCCCACGTCTGTCGAGAGACGCGCGGAATCGGACTCCTGTGAATCTGCAAGAATACCGCGATACCTATGAGCGAGTCGTCGGCGAAGTCCGTTCGGTCGTGATCGGACAGGACCGGACCGTCCACCTGCTGCTCACGTCGATTCTGGCGGACGGACACACGATCCTGACCGGCGTGCCGGGGCTCGGCCGGACACTCATCGCCGAGACGATCGGCGCGGCGCTCGGCCTGACGGTCCGCCGCATCCAGTTCACCCCCGACCTGCTGCCGACCGACGTGACCGGCGGCGAGGTGATCGAGCTGATCGAGGGCGCCCACCGGCGCCGATTCGTCCCCGGACCCGTCTTCGCCAATCTCGTCCTTGCCGACGAGATCAACCGGAGCCCGGCGCGGACGCAGTCGGCGCTGCTCGAGGCGATGCAGGAGCGCCAGGTGACCGTCGCCGGCGAGCGGTACCCGCTCGGCCGGCCGTTCCTCGTCATCGCCACCGAAAACAACCTGGACACCGAGGGCGTGTACCGGCTGCCGGAGGCGCAGCTCGACCGGTTCATGATGCAGATCGAGATGAAGTACCCGGCCGAGGACGACGAGGTCGGCATCCTGGCCGCGACAACGTCGGTCTCGACCCGACAGGGCTCGCAGGTGACCGACCCCGAGACGGTCGTCGCGATGCAGGAGTTCGCGCGGTCGATCCCCGTGACGCAGACCGTGAAGGAGTTCGCCGCCCGGCTCGTGCGGGCGAGCCGCTGGGAGGGCGAGCGCGCCGCGGCCGTCCCCGTCTCGGCGCAGAGCCGGCGCCACTGGTGGGGCGGGACGAAGAAGCCGGAGGACGTCGAGCGGGTGGCGCGGTACGTCCGCTGGGGCGCCTCGCCCCGCGCCGGCCAGGCGCTCCTGCGCGCGGGCAAGGTCCGGGCGATCGTGAACGGCCGGGCGTACGTGACCCGCGACGACGTGATCTCGGTCTTCCGGCCCGTCCTGGCGCACCGCGTCGTCCCCGATCATCGGGCGACCGCGAAGGGCCTCACGTCGCAGGACGTGCTGGACCGGCTGATCGACGAGGTGGAGACGGAGTTCGCCCCCAGGCCCTCCTCCTCCCGCGTGCGGGCGCTGCTACTGCCTTGGAAGCAGGGGGGCGCCGAACGGCGGGAGAGCGGGCGCGGGGCGCCCGATGCCGACACAAGGAGACGAGCCATGACCGAAGGACGTGTTCACAAGGCGCGCGAGTACGGCGAGCAGGTGACGTGGACGGACGAGGAGAAGGAGGAGATCGCCCGTCTGAAGGAGGCGCACGAGAAGATGCTCGAGCAGATCCGGGCGGCGATCGTCGGACAGGAACGGGTGGTCCGCGAGGTCATCGTCTGCCTGTTCGGGCGGGGGCACGCGCTGCTGCTCGGCGTGCCGGGCCTGGCCAAGACCCTCCTGGTGAGCACGCTCGGCAAGTGCCTGTCCCTCTCGTTCCGCCGCGTCCAGTTCACCCCCGACCTGATGCCGTCCGACATCACCGGGACCGAGGTGATCGAGGAGGTGAAGGCCACCGGCCAGCGCGAATTCCGGTTCGTCCGCGGCCCGATCTTCTCGAACCTGCTCCTCGCCGACGAGATCAACCGGACGCCGCCGAAGACCCAGGCGGCCCTGCTGGAAGCCATGCAGGAGCGGCAGGTCAGCGCCGGCGGCGAACGGCACGCTCTCCCCGACCCGTTCTTCGTCCTCGCCACCCAGAACCCCATCGAGCAGGAGGGGACCTACCCGCTGCCCGAGGCCCAGCTCGACCGGTTCATGTTCCGGATCGACGTCCCCTATCCGAAAGAGGAAGAGGAGGTCGAAATTCTGAACATGACCACGGCGACCTACGAGCCGGATATCCAGCCGGTGCTCGACGGGGCGCAGATCATCCACTTGCAGAAGCTCGTCCGAAAGGTGCTCATCTCCGACGAGCTGAAGCGCTACATCGTGCGGCTCGTGCGGATGACGCGGGCCGGCGGGCCGGAGGCGGACGAGGACATCAACAAGTGGGTCTCCTGGGGCGCGGGGCCGCGTGCGTGCCAGAACCTGGTGATCGGTGCGAAGGCGAGCGCCATCCTCGACGGCCGACACGAGGTGCAGCAGGACGACATCATCGGCGTCGCCAAGCCGGTGCTCTGCCACCGGATCGTCACGAACTTCGCCGCGTCCGCCGAAGGCGTCGACTCCGACAAGGTGGTGGACGCGCTCCTGGAGAAGGCCGGGTAAGCCCGGCCGGACCGGACCGCACGGAAGGTCGAACCCATGGCCAGGTATTTCGATCCGCACGTTATCTCCCGGGTGCAGGGCTACGACGTCCGCGCGCGACGGGTCGTCGAGGGGTTCCTGGTCGGAGTCCACAAGAGTCCTTTCCTGGGAACGGGCCTCGAGTTCAAGCAGCACCGGCAGTACGTCCAGGGCGACGACCTGCGGTACCTCGACTGGCGGGTATACGCGAAGACCGACCACCTGTTCGTCAAGCAGTTCGAATGGGAGACGAACATGCCGTGTCAGTTCGTCATCGACTGCAGCGAGTCGATGGCGTATCGGGGCGGCTCGCCGATGTCGAAGTTCGAGTACGCCGCCACCGCCGCCGCCTCGCTCGCCTACCTGCTCCTGCTCCAGCGCGACGCCGTCGGCTTCACGTTCTTCGACGACAAGGTCCGCGCACACATCCCGCCCCGGGCGACGTATGCCCAGTTCAACCACGCCATGACCACGATGGAAGAGATCACGCCCGGGGCGAAGACGATGACCGGCGAGACCCTCATGGCCGTCGGCGCGAACCTGACCCGGCGCGGCATGGTCATCCTGCTCACCGACTTCCTCGACGATATCGACCCGATCGCGCTCGGCCTGAACCGCCTCTGCTTCGACGGGCACGAGGTCGTCGCGATCTGCGTCGCCGACCCGTACGAGCTCCAGTTCCCCTTCTCCGGCCCCAGCGTCATCGACGGGATGGAAGAGACGGGCGAGCTGCGCTGCGACCCGAGCGACTACCGCGAGGTCTACCTCGAGTCGCGCGCCGAACACATCGCCGAGCTGCGCGCGGTCTGCCGGCGGCTCCAGTTCGACCTTGTCGAGCTGGACACGTCCCGGCCGCTGGGCGAGGCCCTGTCGGAGATGCTGCTCCAGCGCCAGCAGACAGCCACCCGGTAACGAGGAGAACGAACCGGCACCATGACCGACTGGCTCTCGCGATTCTTCCAGCATCCGGCGTTCCTGCCGGTGATCGCGGCGCTGCTGATCCCCCTCATCATCGAGTGGCTGCTGCGCCGGCGGACCCGCCGCATCCCGTTCGCCGCCATGCGGTTCCTCGTCGACACCGATCGGCCCCGGAAGATCCGCCTCCAGGACCGCATCCTCATGATCCTCCGGATGGTGATCATCGGGCTGATCGTCCTCGCTCTCGCCCGCCCGCTCATCCGGCCGGAGGACGTGATCAGCGTCGACCAGGACGAACGCTCGGCCGTGATGCTGTTCGACGCGACCTACAGCAACGCGCAGCGGGTGGGGAACGCGTCGGCCTTCGCGATCGCCCGGCGAATGGCCAGGGACGTGCTCGCCGGCCTCCCCGAAGGCGTCGAGGTCACGGTCGGGGCGATGGGCCACTCGCTCAATGTCGTCCAGGACTGGACCGACGACAAGGGCCTGCTCCGCGAGAAGATCGACGGGATGACGGTCAGCCACGGCGCGGGGCCGATCAGCGTCGGCCTCGACTGGGCGCTCGACGAGGCGAAGAAGAAGGCGGCGGACGACGGCGGGCCGAGGTCCGAAATCTACGTCTTCTCCGACCTGCAGGTCCGGACGTGGGAGGGAACCCGCGACGAGGGGACGGCCGGGACGAGCGCCCGCGCGCTCGTGCCCAAGCTGGCCGAGCTCGGGCCGGTGTTCGTTGCACGGACGGGCGGCGAGGAGGCGTTCAACCTGTTCGTCGAACGGTTCGAGCCGGTGGACAAGGTGCTCGCGGTCGGCGTCACCACCGAGTTCCGCGTCCAGGTCGCCACGACGAACCTCGCCGAGGGCGAGCGCGTGCCGGCACGCCTGACCCTCTACGTGAACGGCGAGCGGCGCCACTTCCAGAAGGTCCGGGTCCCCGCCGGCGGGGCGACGTTCCGCGTCCCCTACCGGGTACTCAAGGCCGGCGAGCAGCTCGTCAAGGTCGTCGTCGAGGGCGACGACAGCCCGCTGGACAACGAGCGGCTTTACCTCGCCGAGGTCCCCGAGGCCATGCGGGTGCTGATCCTCGACCGGAACGCCGACCTCCCGCCCCACCAGCGGCCGAGCGTGTTCTGGGAGTACGCGGTGGCGCCGCCGTCGCCGCCGGGCCGCGACCCCGTCTCCGCGTTCACCGTCCGCACGCTCGACTGGACCGAGGCGCAGAAGGAGAACCTCGGCGACTACGGGGCCGTCGTCCTGGCGAACATGCCCGAGCTGCCGCCGGGGCTCGTGTCGCGGCTCCTGTTCTACGTCAAGGAGGGCGGCTGCCTGTTGGCGTTCGCGGGCGAGGGCGTCAGCGCCTACTCGTACGAGTCGCTCTTCCGCGAGGGCCGCGGGCCGCTGCCCGCCACGTTCCGCGACAAGGTCGAGGTCTCGGCGTTCCTGCGCTCGCTGCTCCCGAACTCGGGCGACCTGGAGGCGGCCGCGTTCCGGCACGCCCGCGCGCTGGCGGCCGCCGACCCGGAGGACGTCCGCACCCTCGCCCGCCTGTCGACCGGCGAGCCGCTCGTCCTCGCCCGCCGGTACGGCCAGGGGCACGCGCTGATCCTCGGAATGGACCCGACGCTCAAGTGGACCCGCCTCCCGCTCGCCGTCGACTTCCCCGTCTTCGTGCAGGAGCTGCTCCGGGCCGTCCTGGGCGATCCCAACCGGCTCGTCAACCTCAACGTCGGGGACGAGTTCTCCCAGCCCGTCCTGATCAGCACCCAGCACCTGCTCCTCAAGACCCCGGACGGCCGCAAGGTCCGGCTCACGCCGGGGACCGTCGAGGATGCGGACCTGCCGAGGATCGCCTACGCCGACACCGACGCGCAGGGCCTGTACCGGCTGGAAGCGCCGCCCGGCGTCCTGGCGCGGGAGCGGTTCGTCGTGAACCTGACGCCCTCGGAGGGCGACATGGCGATGTGGGACGAAGGGGACTTCCGGCGTGAGATCGCTGCCAACGTGCAGTTCCTTTCACCCCACGAGAATGTGACCAAGCGCATCGAGTCGCGCCACGCGCTCCGCGAGTTCGCCGGGATGATCCTCTTCCTGGTGTTCCTGCTGCTGCTCGTGGAGACGTTCCTGGCCATGCGGTTCGGCCTGAGAAAGGTATAGAGGCGCTGATGAGCGGTGGAGCAGACATTCCTGTCTGCCGCGCCACAGGCAACAACGCCTGTGCCACCGGGAGTTGAGTGAGAGGCATTTGAGTATGCCGGCCAGCCAGTTTCAGATCGACTGGAGTCCGTGGGGGCCGACGTGGTTCGTGTCGGTCGTCTTCGCGGCGGTCGTCGTCCTGGTGGCGATCCTGTACCTGATCGATGCGCGGCGGCTCTCGGCGCCGCGCCGGTGGCTGCTGCTGTGTTGGCGGGTCCTCATGGTTCTCATCATCCTGCTGCTCCTGATGGAGCCGTCGTACCGGCTGACGACGACGGAGGAGCGGCCGCCCGTCGCGGCGGTCGTCGTCGACGAATCGCTCAGCATGACCCTGCCCGCCGCGCGCGACAATCCGTTCATCGACTACCTGGGCGCCCGGGACCGCGCGGCGCGGAGCCGGTACACGGCCGCGACGGAGGCCGCCTC
>JAWODX010000038.1:0-7620 GCA_046483085.1 Planctomycetota bacterium | reverse complement strand
GCGTCGGCCACGTCGGCGTCGGTCTCGCCGACGAACGGTCCGCGCCCGACGACGGCGGCGAACAGGGTGGAGCCGAGCGAGAAGAAGTCGGACTGGGGCCGGAGGCTGCGGTCGTCCGAGAGCTGCTCGGGCGACATGAAGGTCGGTGGCCGGGCCGTCTCGCCCTTGGGATGCTCGAGGCCGCAGCCGCGGAGCAGCGCGTTGTCCTCGGTGACCAGGACGGCGTCGGGCCGGATCCAGCCGTGGACGAGGCCGTGTCGGTGGAGTTCGCGGAGCCCGCGGGCGACGCATTCGCCGACCTCGAAGACGGCGTCGCGGTCCAGCCGCCGGCGGGACCCCGCCAGCTCGGCCAGGCTCACGCCGTCCATCTCGGCCTCGGCCAGGAACAGCGTGTCGGCGTCCTGGGTGTAGCCGAGGGTGGGGACGAGCCAGTTGCTGTGGATGGCCTTGGCCCGGGCGGCCTTGGCTTTCAGCCGTTCGCGGAAGGCGAGCGAGCTCTGGTCGTCCTCGTGGGGCTTGACGACCTGGAAGCGGTGGTCGTCGCCGGACTTCGCGGCCAGCCGCCGGCCGGCGGGGTCCTCGCCGAGCGCGTCGAGGATGGTCCATCCGCCGGGCGGGTCGAGGCGCGCGTCGGACGGGTTCGCAGGGTCCTGGTTCATGGCGTCTGCAAGGCGAGCAGCGGGCGGCCCGGCGGCGGATCGGCTATCGTTCCGGCAGCGTCACAGGTCCTCGACGTACGCCTTCCACTTCTCTTCCAGCTTGTCGATGTCGTCGGTGAACGAGGCCTTGAACGCCTCGTCCGGGTCGTCGCCGTCGCGCAGCTTCTGCAGGTATTGGCCGAACCGTTTGCGCCCGGCCTTGTCGAGCAGGAAGTAGACGAGCGACCAGCCCTCGGCGTAGGCGAGCGCATCGTACTTGTCCTTCCCGAACGTCATCAGGTTCGCCAGCGGGTGGTGCCGGTGGAGCTTCAGGGCGCGCTGGAGCAGCTTCAGGCGCTGGCGGGGGATGACCCCGGTCTTCAGTCGGCCGTGCTCCCATCGGCTGGTCTCGAAGAAGACGGCGAGCCCCTCGTTGAGCCAGAGCGGCGGCTGCCGGCCGAGTGCCAGCTTGAGGAAGTGGTGCGTCGCCTCGTGGTAGAGGGTGCTGAGCGTGTGGTGCTCCTTCGTTTGCCGCTTGTACGAGACGATCTGCGAGCGGCCGTCGGACGCCCAGCGATAGAAGCCCAGCGTCCCATCCCGGAGCTGCCCGCCCAGGTCCTCGGCGTACGCCAGGAAGTCGGCCTTCTCCTTGAAGATCACCAGCTCGGTCTTCTTCGCCTGGGCGCCCTCCCGGACGCCGAAGATCTCCTGGAACTCCTTGTACAGGTGCTCCATGGCCCGGCCCGTGTTCTTGCACACGTGCCGGCCCGTGTCCGTCTTGATCACGAAGTGCTTGGTCTCCAGGCGGAACGGCATCTTGAGCGGCTTGGGCTCGAACATCGTCCGCCGCGTGACGATCTTGCCGTCCGGCTGCTTCACCCGCACCGTCACGTACTTGACTTGCTCGCGGGGAAACTCCTTCACGACGCCCCGGGCGGTCCGGACACAGACGCGCTTCTCGCCCATGAGGACCAGCTTGCCGCTCACCTCCTGCCCGTTGTGCAGATGGACGGTCCCCGTGGCCGCGTGCGCCGCACCGGCCAGCAGGACCACGAGCAGGAACGCCAGGACCGTGCGAATCATCGGTTCCCCCTTATTGTCGCCCTCTAGAAGATTATACCCCGTGAACGGGCGCCCGGCAAGCAAACGGATGGCGGGCATTTTGTATAAAAATGTGGACCCCAACCACTTGCAGCGCGGCCGGTCACTTCACCCCCAGCTCGGCGGCGCGCTTCCTCGAATGGAAGAACAGGCCCGCGGGGGCGATCCGGCCCTCGCCGCCCGGCGGACGCCAGAAGAGCTTGACGTACGCGTTCCCGCGCCCCTGGTAGAACTCCACCGTGATCGGGTGGAGCCCGGCGGTCAGCGAGATCGGCCCGGTCGTCCCCCGGTTCCGCCGCCCGATGTGCCATTTGTCGATCACCTTCCTGCCGTTGACGAACAGGCGAAGCCCGTCGTCCGAGACGAACCCGAGCTCGTACCGGCCGGGCCGCTCGACCCGCACCAGCCCCTCCCAGCGGGCCGAGAAGTTGTCCCGCTGCCCCGCCTGCTGTCGCAGCGCCCGGCGCTCAAAATCAATGTTCGGAACAATCCCCGTCCGCTTGAGGTCGCGCAGCTCCCGGTCCCCGTAGTATCGGGCGATCAGCCCGGGCCGGATCGGCGGGGCCGGGCGCCCGAGCCTCGTGATCCGCACCGTCAGCGCGCCCGCGTTGTCGTCGCAGCCGCCCGGCACCTCGTTCATCCCCAGCTTCAGCGGGCCCGAGAGGAACGGCCCGATGATCCGCTCGTCCCCCACGTAGACCGGCGTGTCGTCCACCGTCGCCACCAGCGAGAACAGGGGCAGGTCGTTCCGCTGCCAGAACCGGCCGGGCGCCGCCGCCGCCTGGCGCTCGCCGCGGCCGTACCGCCACAGCCCCTCGGCACGCACGTGGTAGTACGTGCCCGACTCGAGCCGGACGCCCGTCGCCGTCCACGGCCGATCGGCGCGGACCTCCACCGTCTTCAGCGCCCGCCCCTCCGCCACGTCGGCCAGGTCCTCCGCCCGCTGCTTCGCCCAGGCCAGGTCGAGCGTGCCGACGACCGTCGCCCGCGACACGGCGACCGGCCCCCCGTTCGCCACCAGGTGGATCGACCGGTTCTCCGGGGGCACCTCGCCCGTCGCCACGGTCGCCACCGTCCGGCCGTCGATCGCGAGCGACGCCTTGTCCTTGCGCAGCTCGAGGGCCAGCGACGTGCTCGTGTCCTTCTTGATGGACGCCTCCGCCGCCTGCCGGTCGCGCCCGTCCAGGATGCACCGGCCCCCGCCGGCCGTCGTGACCGTCGCCTCGACGAGCGCCTCCGAGCCCTGCGCCGTGCACTGCGGCAGCACCTGGAACCCCGCCGTCGGGCCGGGCGCCCGGAACACGAGCCGGACCGACGCCAGCCGCACCCCGCCCGCCCACCGCAGAAAGTGGTCGAACCGGACCCCGCCCGGCGCCGGCTTCGCGCCGCGCCAGTCGGCCCGGTGCGCCGACCGGCCGAGATCGTACCGGACGGTCAGCCGGTCGCTCCCCTCCAGCTCCACCTCGCCGCAGAAGAGGGTATCCAGCCCGCGGCCCCGGCCGGCGGCCAGCAGCATCAGCTTCGTCTGCTCGCTCCGCGTCTCGCGGGCCGCGCGCGTCTTCCTGTGCTTCGCCAACTCCCCCAGGGCGGCCCGGACCTTCTTCCAGTCGCGGGCCTCGGCGGCGGCCCGGGCGTCGGCGAGCAGCCCCACCGCCGCCTGCTCCGGGATGAGCTGCTCGACCCGCTGCACGTACCTGCGGCCGCGCCGGGCCGCGTCCTTCGCCCCCAGCTCCTCCGCCCGCGCAAAGTCCGACCGCGCCTCGTCCAGCCGCGCGAACCGATCGAACGTGTGCCACAGACCCCGCCGCCAGTACGCCGTCGCGTTCCGCTCGTTCGCCTCGAAATACGGCTCCAGCAGCCCCTTCGACGCGAACAGGTCGATCTCGCTCAGCTCCCGGGCCGGCAGCTTCTTCGCGTTCCCGATCACCACCCCGTCCCGGTAGGCCTCGAACCGCATCAGCATGGAGCCCAGCCGGATCGGATCCCCCGGCCGCTTCGCCCGCAGACGCGCCTCCACCTCGCCCCACAGCGCCGCCAGCTCGCCGATGTCCTTGCCGAGCTGGTCGAACTCCCGCGCCAGCTTGCCCAGCTCGGGATCGGCTGCCGCCTTCGCGGCCAGCGCCCGGGCCGCCGCGTAGTCGCGCGCCCGCAGCGCCGACGCGATCCGATCGTAGTACCCCAGCCGGGCGGCCAGCCGCCGCGCCCGGGCCCCGCGCGCCCGCTCCTTCTTCGCCGCCCGCCACGACGCGATCAGCTCGCGGGCGCGGCCCGAGAGCTCCGGCACGTCCCAGCCCGTCACCGCGTCGGCCAGGTCGAGCGCCGCGTCCAGGTCCTCCTTCTCCGCCGCCGCCCGCGCCCCCGCCAGGTTCTCCTCCGCCGCCCGGCGAAGATCGTACCGCGCGTTGTCCAGCATCGCCGAGACCGCGCCCTCGAAGTGCGTGCCCCGGGCCGACCGGGCCATCCGATCCAGGCGCGGGACGAGTACCCACGGCTCGTCGCGGTGCTGCGCGACCAGCTCCTTCGCGTCGCGGAACACCTTCTGCCCGGGCGGCGGCCGGTCGGGGTCATCGGGCTCCGGCGCCTCGAACCCGCCGGTCGGGTCGCCCGACCACGGGTCGTCCGGGGGCTCGGGCCCGGGGTCGTCGGGCGGCGCCGGCTCGGGGTCGGGCGGCGGTCCGGCCGGGTCGTCGTTCGTCTTCCCGGGGGCCCCGTCGTCGGTCGGCGATGCGAGCCTGCGGCGGCCCCCGGACGCCCGGTCGCCGCCCGGTCGGCCGAGGACGAGCACGGCGAGTGCGGCGGCGAACGCGACGCCGGCGATCCACAGGGCGGCGACCAGCGGCCGCCCGGCAGGCTTGGGGCGCCGCACGGGCCGCGGCCGACGCGGCTCGGTGGTCGGCGGTGGCTGGACCGGCTCGCCGTCGAGCGCCCGGCCGATGGCGTCGGCCATCTCGGCGGCGGTCTGGAACCGGTCGGCCTTCTCCTTCTGCATGGCCCAGCGCACGACGGCGGCGGCGGACGGCGAGACGTCGGGCCGGTCGGCGGTCAGGTCGGGCACGGGATCGGTCAGGTGCCGGGCCATCGTGACGTTCGCCGTCTCGCCCCGGTACGGCGGGTGGCCGACGAGCAGGTGGTAGAGGGTGGCGCCGAGGGCGTAGATGTCGCAGCGGCCGTCGAGCCCGATCTCGCCCCGGATCTGCTCGGGCGCGATGTAGTCGGGCGTGCCGAGGGTGATCCCCGAGGACGTGACGGTCGAGTCGCCCTGGATCTTCTGGCGGGCGAGCCCGAGGTCGGCCAGCTTCGCCGGCCCCGCCCGGCTCAACAGGATGTTCTGGGGCTTGACGTCGCGGTGGATGATGTTCGCCCGCTGGTGCGCGTGGTCGAGTGCCCGGGCGATCTGGCGGCAGATGCGGAGCGCCTCCTCCTCGTCGAGCGGCCCCTCGCGCGTCACCTTCTCCGCCGCCGTCTCCCCCTCGACGAACTCCATGGCGAAGTAGTAGTAGCCGCTCGACTTGCCGACGTCGATCCCCTGGACGATGTGGGGGTGGTCGAGCCGGGCGGCGGCCCGCGCCTCGCGCACGAACCGCTTCACGTACGCCTCGTTCCGGGCCAGCCGCCGGGCCAGCACCTTGAGCGCGATCTCCCGGTCCATGCTGACCTGGCGGGCCCGGTAGACCGCGCCCATCCCCCCGCGCCCGATCCTCTCGATGATCTCGAACCCGCCGATCTCGATCCGGCGGTCCAGCGCCCCGGCCACCTGCCGGTCGATCTCGGCCCGCTGGGCCTCGGAGATCAACTCCTGCTTGACCGCGACGGTCGCGAACCCCTCCGCCGAGCCGAGCGCCGCCGCCGCCTCCACGTCGGCCAGCAGGCGGTCCGCCTGCGCCCGGCCCATCAGGCCGCGCTCCACCGCGATCCGGGCGAACTCCTGGTCCGTGTCCCTCGGCAATCGAGACCCCTACTTGCTCTGCCGCCGCCCGCCCCCAAAGCGAGTGTGCCGGCCCGCTAGTCCAGCACCTCCTGGACGAGCGTGGCGTCGATGACCGGGACCTGCCGGCCGCGGACCGTCGCCGTGCCCGCCGGCGTCCCGGTCACCTTCAGGTACGAGCCGACGAACACGCTGAAGTCGAGCTGCCGGCTCTTGACCAGCGCCACCACCTTGCCGTTCCGGGTCACCCGGTGCGTGGCGCCGGTCTCGCCCAGCCCGGGACCGAGGTAGAAGATCCACCCCTCGGCCGTCGTCGGGCTCGGCTTCTTCTCCGGCTCCTCCCGAACCGTCTTCGCGATCCGGGCGGCCAGCCGGCGCGCCGCCTGCAGCGCCTCGACCTCGCGCTTCATGTCGAACCGCCCGGCCGCTGCGTCGAAATCGAACTCCGACAGCGGCGGCGGCTCCTTCTTCTCCGCGATCGCCGACTGCATCGACCGCATGTCGCCGATCACGACGAGCTGGGCCGCGATCTTCTCCTTCAGCGGCCTCTCGGTCACCTTCTTCTGCGCCCTCTTGTAGGCGTCGAGCACCGCCCCCAGCGCTCGCTCGGGCAGCGGTTTCTGGAGCTCGCGGGCGAACGTGGCGTCGGCCACGGCGACGATCGCCCGCTCCCGCTTCTTCCGCTCCGCCTCACGACGCTTGCGCTCCTCCTCGCGCCGTTTCCGCTCCTCCGCCCGGCGCCGCTCGGCGAGCTGCTGCCGGCGCGCCACCCCGGCCCGCACCTCCTTCAACCTGGCGAGGACCGCCGGGTGCCTGGCCTGCTCGATCGCCTCGGCGCACTTCGCCAGCCCGCGGTCGTAGGCCTCGGGGTGCTTCGCGACCCAGTCGACGACGCGGGCGAGCCGCGCTTCGTCCCGTTCGCGCCGCTTCCGCTCCGCCGCCTCCCGGGCCTCCTCGGCCTTCTTCTTGCGGAAGGCCGCCAGTTCAGCATCGGTCATGCGCTCGACGTATTCAGCGCTGATCCAGGCGGCGGACCCGGTCGGCGGGACGACCTTGTACCACGTGCGCTTCTCGGTCTGCTCAATGCCCTTGATCTTCACCCCCGCGCCCTTGTCGAGCTGGGTGACCACCTCGCCGGTGAGCGAGGGGCGGACCCGCACGTTCACCCGGTCGCCGGTCACCGTGCCCGTGCCCTTGATGTTGCGGACGAAGTCGGCGGAGATATAAACGTCGCCCTCCTCCGGCGGCACGATCCGATACCACGTCCCGTCGTCGGACACCTCGAGCAGCCGGATCACGTGCCCTTTCTCCAGCGTGCACATCGCGCGGAACGCCACGTCGGCGCCGGAGCGGACGCGGACGTGGTCGCCGGTCAGCGCGCCCCAGCAGGGCAGCTCGGCGGCGGCCGCAGGGGCCGCGAGGAGCAGGCAGCACAGGCAGGCGGCGGAATGTCGCATCATCTCTCCCTTGGCTCGGTTCCGGTCAGTCGACGGGCTCGCGCCCGTGGTGGCCGAGGGGAGATTCGAACTCCCAAGCCCCTTGCGGGGCGACGAATTTTAAGTCCGTCGCGTATGCCAGTTCCGCCACTCGGCCCCGCGCGCGGGGCGCACACTCCCGCCCCGTTTCGCCATTCTACCACGCCCGCCTCCCCCGTCAATCATCCGGACCGGGGGGAGTCGATAACCAGAATGGGGGGATTCTTGCTGACTTCGCCGCAGCAGTGTGAGGAGAGGCCCCGTTGCCCCTGTACCGCTGGCATCCTGCCGGCTGTTCGGCGGGCATCCTGCCCGCCGTTCGTCTCCTCGGGGGCGAGACGCCCCCGGACCAGCCGCCGGGACGGCGGCGCTACGCCAGCCAGCCCGTGATACGAATATCAACCGGGCCGCCGGGCCGGCGCCCGTTCCGCGGATTGACTTTCGTCGCGCCCGACCTATAATCTCACCCGCTTCGCCCTCG
>JAWODX010000585.1:0-14051 GCA_046483085.1 Planctomycetota bacterium | reverse complement strand
GTAATTATCTCAAAACGGCGGACCAGCCGTGGCACGGGCATCCTGCCCGTGAGTATCCACGGCCTGGAAGGCCGTGCCACCATTTTGAGATAGTCTCTAACACTACAACGCTGCTTTTCCTGGCTGCCTGCGCTCCGGCAGCCCCGCGCAATGGCCGGGCAGGCAGAAATGCCTGCCCCACCGGCCAGAGTCCGCCGCATCGGTGGGGCAGACATTCCTGTCTGCCACGATACAGGTGAAGAGTTCTGTATTGCGTTCTTCGCCCGTGCCTTACGCCGATCCGCTTGCGGCACTGTAGCGTTGTAGTGCTAATTGGACATCACGGGGAAGACGAGCATGTACTCCTGGGCGCCGAGCTGGCCGTTGGGGGTCATCTTGTCGAGGGTGAGCCGGACGCGGACGGCTCGCGTGTCGTTTCGCGCCGCGGTCCTCCAGTTCCCGCCCTCGAGCGAGCCGGAGTCGGGGTTGTGGTAACTCACCTCGAAGTCGGTGACATTCCGAGCCACGACCAGGTTGACGTCGTCATCCCCGTCGCCGTCGTCGTCGCAGGGGTCCAGCCCGCCGCCGTCGGTTTTTTCGCAGACGCTGCGTTTGATCTCGCTCCCGCTGTAACTGTACACGACGTAGACGAACGGCTTGTCGTCGCTCCTGCCGAGCACCTTGAAGCAGAGGTCGCCTTCGTCTCGGAATTCGACGTCGGAGGCGCAGCGGGCGAAGTCGGCGGAGAGGTAGTCGAACGCCGCCGAGACCTCGAACAGGCCGATCATCTTCTCCTCCGACATCCGCGTCAGGCTGGTGGCGGCGTGGAACATCGTGTACATCCCCCGGATGAGCACGATGCTGAGGGCGACGGCGATGAGCAGTTCGAGCAAGGTGAACGCTCTCCGCCGCGCGGCGGGCATGGATGGCAGTGGTCTGCGGGCATATCTCATTGCAGCATACTCTCAGAAACGATGGTCGTGTAACAGCCGACGGCCGGGCGATTCCCTTCCGGCGGTGTCATCTTCTCGTATGCCTTGTAGACCAGGATGTCGACCCGGTAGGCGCCGGCGAGGTCGTGGACGCGGCTCACGAGCGCCAGGTAGCCGTAATTTTTCGCCGCGCCCTGCCCGACGACGTAGCCGCCGGACGGGGGGCCGCTCCCGCTGCCGTAGAACCGGGCCGGGACGGTGGCCCAGACGTGGTCGGAGCTCGAGGCGCCGAGCAGGCGGAACTTGTCTCCGCTCTGGACGCCGTCCTCGGCGAAGTTTGTCACGCCGTTGGCCGTGGAGGCGAACTGGGGGCCGGAGACCTGGCTCCCGGCGTCCAGCCGATAGAGTTTCCACTGGGCCTGGCCGCTGGTGATGAGCATGAGCGCCAGGTCGTCGCCGCCGTTCTTCCTGCTGATGGAGATGTCGCGCCCGCCGGGGTCGGCGATCACCTCGATCTGGTCGGGGCCCAGGCCGCCGGCCGGGGCGACGTTCTGCACGGTCCCGTAGATCCCGGCGACCCCGCCCTCGGTCGAGTCCCAGCCCAGGACGTCGCCGTCGGTGTTCTTGTCACTGTACGCCTTGACCCGCTTGAGGAGGTTCGGCTGGCAGCGGACGGCGGCGAGCCCGATCTCGGCGGTCATCGCCCCGATGATGTCTTCGCTGCTGCGGCGGCTCAACCGCACGCCGACGGGGAAGACCCCCATGATCCCCACCATCCCGATGAGCAGGACGAAGATGGTGATCAAGAGCTCGAGGACGGTCACGCCGGAGCGCCGTTTTCGGAGCACGCAGGTCATCGCTGGTCGCCCTTCGTCTTGCAGTCCGGACAGGACTCCGGGGAGCGGACTGTCACTGTCTGCCCCGCCGTCTTGTCGGGACTCCTCACTCGATCCCCTCGTAGTCGGCCGGGGTGTAGAATCGCTCGTGTTGCCAGTTGCGCATGTCGTCTCGTTCGGTTCCGGGCAGTCGCGGATGGCCGCCGTCGGCGACTTTCTCCGGCCAGGTCCGCATGTTCGGCCCCTTGGAATACATCTGGAACGTCTCCGGGTTGTAGAAGTCCTTCTTGCCCGGGGTCCGCTCGACGCCGGGGCCGATGGTGAAGCCGGCCTCGGGCACGTCGTACTGGTACCAGACACGGTAGGAGAAGGGCTCGCCCCAGGCGTCGTTCAGGTCTTCGCGCTTCTCGAACCAGTGCATGCCGGCCCGGCTCCAGCCGCCGGTCGGCGTGGTCAGAAACGTCTTGACCGTCTCGATCGTGCCCGGCGGATAGCCGCCGAAGTCCTTCTTATACTCGTCCAGCGCGAGCCGGTACAGTTCCATGGTGGCCCGCGTCTGGGCGCGCTTCGCGCGATCCTGGATGTTCGGGATCATGAGGGCGGCGAAGATGCCCAGCACGGTCATGATCGCCATCACGAGCAGCAGCTCGATCATGGTGAAGCCGCGGGCAGCGGCCGAGGGCCTGTTGTCGATGAATGCTCTCATTTGAGGGTCTCATCCTCGTACTGGTTCTTCAGGGTGTCCTTGAAGTTGGTGATGTCGTCGTCGGTGTCGTACCGCTTGTCGGGCCCGGCGAAGAACAGGTCGAACGTGCCCTTCCGATGCTTGGGGTTGCCGTACTGGTCGGTGGCCGACGACCCGCCGGTCGAGGAGTTGTAGATGATGCGCTTCTCGAACGCTCCCTTCAGCTCGGGGATCTTGTCGCCGTCCCCGTCCATCAGGTCGCTGTGGTGGAACTCGTAGTGGATGGGTGCGGACATGCGGCCGGACCCGGTGGTGTCGTGGAAGATGGCGTGCTTCCACAGGTATCCCGCCGGCGGGTTGCTCGGGTCGTAGGCGATGGACCCGCCGGAGAGGTAGTAAACGAGGCACTCGGCGCTCAGGTCCAGGTCGGGGCTGACGTTCGTCGATTTGTCCGGCGGATAGACGCCGTGCATCTGGCTGTATTCGTCGAGGGCGGTGGAGACCCCTTCGATGAGGGCCGTGCACTTGGAGATCTTGACCTGCTTGCGGATGGCACTGAGCGTGGGAACCAGGAGGGTCATCAGGATGACGATCACCGCCATGACCACGAGCAGTTCCACGAGGGTGAACGCGGTCCGTCTGTGGTTCGTCCGCGCGGGCATCGGCGTCTCCTTTCTCGTCGACTCGTCGGTTATTACCCGCCCATCTCCGTCATCAGGGTGATCAGGGGGAGAAAGAGCGAGACCACGATGAAGCCGACCGCGAGCCCCATGCCGACGATGAGGAGCGGCTCGATCAGGCTCATCATCCCGCTCACCAGGGCGTCGACGTCCTCGTCATACTGGTCGGCCACCTTGAGCAGCATCTTGTCGAGCTCACCGGTCTCCTCACCCACGTCGATCATGTTGATGATCATCGGGTCGCAGACCTTGCTGGCCGCCAGCGGGGCCGCCATGCTCTCGCCCTCGCGGATGCTGTCGTGCACCTTGCCGATGGCCGTCGACACGACCGCGTTCGGCGTGGCGTCCTTCACGATGTTCAGCGCCTCGAGGATCGGCACGCCCGACGTGATCAACGTGCCCAGCGTGCGGGTGAAGCTGGACAGGGTGGACTTCGTCGAGATGATCCCGAACACCGGCAGCTTCAACTTGATGAAGTCGATCCCGTAGCGCCCCGATTTCGTACTGGCGATGATCTTGTAGAAGATGACCACGCCGATGGGGACACCGGGGAGAACGTACCACTTGGTCTTCACGAAATCGCCCACCGCCAGGAGAATCTTGGTGATGGTCGGAAGCTGCAAATCCATGTCGGAGAACATCGCCTTGAACTTCGGCACGATGAAGATCATGATCACCATGAGGATGGTGCCGGCGACCAGGATGACCACTGCCGGGTAGATCATCGCCGAGATCACCTGCTTCTTCAGCCGCTCGGCCTTCTCCATAAACGTCGCCAGGCGCTCGAGGATCTGGTCGAGGATACCGCCGGCCTCGCCGGCCTTGACCATGTTCACGTACAGCTTGTTGAACGCCTTCGGGTGCTTGGCCAGTGCCTCGGACAGCGACATGCCGCCTTCCACGTCGTCGCCCACGTCATACAGCGCGTTCTTCAGCACACCGGCCTTCGCCTGTTCGGTCAGGATCTTCAGGCTGCGGACGATGGGCAGGCCCGCGTTGATCAGCGTCGAAAGCTGGCGCGTGAACCCCGCCAGATCCTTCCGCTTCACCCCCCCGAATGCCAGGGACTTCTTGTGTTTCGAGACGGCCTTCTGCGCACCGGCCGCCGGCGCCGCACGCTTCGCCGCCTTCTCCTTCACACTCGTGGGGAAGAGGTCCATCGACCGGAGCTTGTTCAGCGCATCGTCGCTGCTCTCCGCCTCGATCTCGTTCCGGACCTCTTTCCCCTGACTGTCCAGGGCCTGATACGTGAAAATCGCCATCTGACAAGTCCTCCACTGCCAGGAACTTAGGTCGTTCGCGTTCCCTGCGCCCGACTCCCCTCTGCTGCTCGCCAACAGCCACGAACCGCTGACGCCTCTTGCTTCCAACCTAATTATACGCAACCGGACGTTCCCGGCGCAAGGTCAACCGGCAAAAAACCGCCGCGCCCGCCACAAAACCGCTCGTCAATCCACGCCGGCCACGGCCCGAGTTCCGCGCGGCCCCGGCCCGCCACATCCGCCAAAAGACGCCCGCCGGGCAGCAGTCCTGCGCGCCGCACAGCCCCCGACCCGGCACTTGAACCGCCGCCCCGCTCGGCTACAATGTCGCAAAGACCCGGGACGGAGGACGCATGCAGAACGCATTCGACACGCTGAAGGAGCGGGGCCTGGTCGAAAACGTCACGGACGAGGCGGCGGCCCGCAAGATGCTCGCCGAGCCGCCTGTCACGTTCTACGTTGGATTCGACCCCACCGCCGACAGCTTACACGTCGGCCACTTCATCCCGATCATGGCCATGGCCCACCTGCAGCGGGCGGGGCATCGGCCGATCGCCGTTGTCGGAGGCGGCACCGGCATGATCGGCGACCCGAGCGATCGCACCGAGCTGCGGCAGATGCTCTCGCCCGAGCAGATCGGCGCGAACGTCGAGGCCCAGAAGGCCCAGCTCCGCCCGTTCCTCGACTTCGATTCCGGTGAGCCGAACGCCGCGACGATGCTCAACAACGCCCACTGGCTCGCCGACCTCAACTACATCGAGTTCCTCCGCGACATCGGCGTCCACTTCACCGTCAACCGCATGCTCGCCGCCGAGTGCTTCAAACAGCGCTGGGAGAAAGGCCTCACCTTCATCGAGTTCAACTACATGCTCCTGCAGGCCTACGACTTCCTCCACCTCTACCGGACCGAGGGCTGCCCGCTCCAGGTCGGCGGGAACGACCAGTGGGGCAACATCCTCGCCGGGACCGACCTCATCCGCCGCGTCGAGGGCGCCGAGGCACACGGCATGGTCGTCCCCCTCCTGCTCACCTCGGCCGGCAAGAAGATGGGCAAGACCGAGAGCGGCGCGCTCTGGCTCTCGCCCGAGAAGACCAGCCCCTACGACTTCTACCAGTACTGGCGAAACGTCGACGACGCCGACGTCGAAAAGTGCTTCCGCATGCTCACCTTCCTGCCCCTGGACGAGGTCCGCGAGCTCGCCTCGGCCGAGCCCGGCCCCGCCCTGAACGAGTCCAAGAAGCGCCTGGCGTTCGAGGTGACGAAGCTCGTCCACGGCGAGGACGCGGCGAACGGCGCGGTCGCGCAGAGCGATGCGCTCTTCGGCCGGGGGCCGGCCACCGCCGGTCCTATAAGTCCGATAGGTCCTATAGGACCTACAGACGCCATCGGCCCCGCCACGACCACCGTCAGTTCGCAGGAGCTCAAGCAGGACGTCGGCATCATCGACGCACTCGTCGAGCTGGAGCTCTGCAGCAGCAAGTCCGAAGCCCGCCGCCTCGTCGAGCAGGGCGGCGCCTACGTGAACGACGAGCGAGTCGAGTCCATCGACCGGACCCTCGGCCCGGACGACGTGCCCGACGGCCAGATCCTGCTCCGCGCCGGCAAGAAGAAGCACGGGCGCATTGTAGTGTCGAGAGGAAGGGAAGGAGAGCACTGACAATGAACGGTCTGTTTCCGCAAGCTACGCCGCCCGCCAGGATTGAATACCTGAGGGTAAAGAATTACCGAGCGCTTAAGGATGTTGAGATCAAGGGGATCACCCCTTTGACTGTGCTTCTCGGGCCAAACGGAAGCGGAAAGTCAACGTTCTTTGACGTTTTTGCTTTCCTTTCCGATTGTTTTGGGGACGGTGTGCGTGGTGCCTTGGATCGGCGGGGCCGCATGAAAGAACTGCGCTCACGGGGAGCGGAGGGTCCCGTCGTTATTGAACTGAAGTACCGGGAGAAACCAGACACACCGTTGATGACGTATCACTTGGCGGTGGATGAGGAGGACCGTAAACCGATTGTCGCAGAAGAGTGGCTTCAATGGCGGCGAGCCCAAAGAGGGAAGCCATTCCGGTTTCTAGAATACCGGAAAGGACAAGGACGGGCGGCCAGCGGGGAACAGCCGGACGAAGAAGACGAGCGAGTAGAGACCCCCTTGAAATCCCCGGATCTGATCGCCGTCAATGCACTCGGGCAGTTTGCTGAGCACCCGCGGGTGGCGGCCTTACGCGATTTCATCACTGGCTGGTACGTCTCGTACTTGTCGGTCGCCGACACGCGGGGCCAGCCGGAGGCTGGCCCCCAAGAGAGGCTCTCGAAGTCGGGGGACAACCTGCCGAATGTCATTCAGTACCTGAAGGAGCAGCACCCGAAGCGTCTCGACAAGATCCTTCAGGTGCTGCGACGGCGGGTACCGCGTCTGGCCAACGTGCTTTCCGAGGTTATGCCTGACGGTCGATTATTGCTACAGTTCGAGGACGCCCCCTTCGACAAGCCGATCCTAGCTCGTTTTGCGTCAGACGGGACACTCAAGATGCTGGCATACTTGACCGTTCTAAACGATCCGTCGCCTCCCCCTTTCATTGGGATCGAAGAGCCGGAGAACTTCCTGCATCCTCGGCTACTCCCAGAATTGGCTGAAGAGTGTCGAAGCGCCGGCGAACGTGCCCAGCTACTTGTGACCACGCATTCGCCATACTTTGTAGATGGACTGCGGCCAGAAGAGGTACGAGTCTTGTATCGAAGCGACCAGGGTTACACGCAAGTTGTCAGGGCGTGCGATATCGAGGGGATCGAGCATTTCGTGAAAGCAGGGGCCTCTTTGGGACATCTTTGGGTCGAGGGACAATTTGGCATGGGGGATCCATTGGTGAACCAAGGGGCGCCCGCCACAGAGCCAGGGGAGAAGTGTTGATGGGCGCACATCTGGAAATATTGGTAGAAGAGCCATCAATGGAAGCCTTTCTCAGGGAAGTTCTGGCAAAACTGGTACCTGAGGAGGCAAGCTTTGACGTTCATCAGTTTCAGTGCAAGCAGCAACTCCTCAACAAACTTCCGGCCAGACTTGCAGGCTACGCTCCGTGGTTGCCACTTGACTGGCGAATTCTGGTCCTGGTCGATCGCGACCAAGATGATTGTCATCAGCTCAAGCAGCAACTCGAGGCCGCCGCAGCAAGAAAGGGCTTACGTACACGTTCACAGGACGCGGTAAACTGGCAGGTCGTCAACCGCATTGCCATTGAGGAGTTGGAGGCGTGGTTTTTCGGCGATATGGATGCCGTACGCTCCGCGTATCCGCGTGTACCCAGCACCTTGGAGCAACGGAGGGGCTACCGCGATCCTGACGCGATTCAAGGGGGAACATGGGAGGCGTTTGAGAGAATCCTGCAGCGTGCAGGTTACTTCAGCGAAGGCCTCCCCAAGATCCAAGTTGCCCGTGAAATTGGGCGTCATGTGGACCCTCAGAGGAACCGATCTCATAGCTTTGGCGTCTTTCGCGACGTAATACTCGAGCTAGTCAATAGTTGAGCATCTTGCGGACGGCCAGATCCTCGTCCGCGCGGGAAAGAAAAAACACGGCCGCGTCGTGGTGAGCGAATAGACCCACCACAAAGCGCAGGAAGAACACGAAGAAAGGGAACACAGCCCGGGCGATACGACCGCATGCTGTTGCTGGGCCAGTGCGTGGTGCCGTCGTGTCGTCGTGGTTTGTTTCGCTGCCTCCTGCCTTCGTGTGCTTCGTGCCCTTCGTGGTGAGAAAGGAACTTGAACATGCCGAACGTCGGGATCCTCGGGTTCGCACACGGTCACGTGAACAAGTATTGTCAGCGCTGGAACGACGACCCGTCGATGGGCGTCCGCGTCGTCGCCGGCTGGGACCACGACAGCGACCGCGCGGCGAAGGCCGCCGAGCAGCACGGCGTCGAGCTCGCCGAGTCGCCCGGGGCGGTCGTCGAACGCGACGACGTCGAGGCGGTCGTCGTCGCCGCGGAGACCTCGATGCACGCCGACCTGGCCGAGACCGCGGCCGACGCCGGCGTCGGCACCATCCTCCAGAAGCCGATGGCGCTGACCCTCGACGAGGCCGACCGGATTGTCGACGCGGCCGACTCGGCCGGCGTCCCGTTCACCATGGCCTGGCAGATGCGGGTCGACCCGATGAACCTGAAGATGAAGGAGCTGATCGAAAGCGGTGTGCTCGGCCGCGTGTTCATGGTCCGCCGCCGGCACGGCCTCTCGATGCACAAGAACCCGAGCTTCTTCGGCAGTTGGCACGTAAAGCCCGAGCTGAACCGTGACATCTTCGCCGACGACGCCTCGCACGCGGCCGACTTCGTCCTCTGGCTGCTCGGCATGCCGAACACGGTCACGGCCGAGCTCGGCTCGCTCTCCGACCCGCGGATGCCGAACGACCACGCGATTGCGATTTATCGCTACGCCGACGGCCGGTTCGCCGAGGTCGTCAACTCGTTCGCGTGCGTCGCCGGCGAGAACACGACCGAGATCGTCGGCGAGGACGGCGTCGTCATCCAGAACTGCGGCGACGGCCCGAGCACGAACATCCCCCGACCGCCCGGGGCGATCGGGCTGAAGTGGTTCCTGCACGAGACCGGCGAGTGGACGATCAGCGACCTGCCGATCCCGAACAGCCAGGGCGACCGGATCGCCGGGCTGGCCAGGCCGCTCGCCGAGTTCCTCGCCGGCGACCGCCCGCCGATCGCCACCGCCCGCGAGGGCCGGGACGCACTCCGCCTCATCCTCGCCTGCTACGAGTCCGCCGAACAGGGCCGACGAGTCGAACTCGTATAGACAGACGGGAGGGGAAGATGAGCGGGGCCGAAAATGAGAAGCCCAACGTCGGGCCGCCGCCCGTGCCGGAACCGCTGCCGGCCGGGGTCAAGCTCATCGGCTGGCTGGGCGTCCTCGGCGGAGCATGGAACCTGCTGATCGGGGCGGGGATGCTCCTGCTCGGCGCCAAGGCGCCGTCCGACTCGGTCGCGGGGCATCCGGGCGTTCGCGCCTTCATGGCAGTGGCCGCGCTGATCGGTGGCATGTGCGCGATCAGTTGCATCGGCCTGCTCCTGCGGAAGAACTGGGGCCGGCGGGGCGTGCTGCTCGCCCTCGGGCTCATCTTTCTGGCGGCGCTCGGCTGGGGCGCCTTCAATTCCTACAACAGGCTCGGGGCGAGCGGGGACGTGCTCGCCACTCTGCTGCTGATGGTCGTCGGTGCCGTGTTGGGGCTGGGGACCATTGGGTTGCTCCTCTTCCTCTGCTTCCGCTACCTGACCAGCAGCCGGATTCGGGAGCTCTACAGGGCATAGCCGCCGACTTACCTCGTCGCGGTCGCGCTCCGGTCCCCATCTCCACTCGAGGCATTTGCCATGTCCAGTGTGATCAAGGTGGCGTGACTGTAGCCGGCCTCCATGAGGCCGGAGAAGGGCCGAGGTCATGGACCTCGGCTACAATTTGTGATCGCAGCAGGGGACATCGCAAATGCCTCCACTCCTTGCGCGCTTGACCTGCCCTGCCTGTTCGCGGACAATTTGAAGAGGGAGCAGAAAGGGCAATCGAGCCGATGGGGGACATGATGCGAAACGTATCCCTGGTGATCGTCCTGCTGGCGTTGTTCGCCCCGCCAACCCCCGCCACCCATGCCGAACCGGAGCCCGCGCCGGCGGCACCCCAGATCCACGAGGACAAGCTCGTCGAGTCTGCCCGGGCGGCGCTCGTCAAGGCCGTCGACTTCCTCCGCGCCCGGGCGGCCGAGGACGAAGAAGGCTGGATCGTCCCGCCCATTCGGACCCGAGCGGTCACCGGATACAAGGAAGTCACCCTTCGCTACCGCCGCAAGACGTTCCAGGAGCCCGTCTACGAGTACGAAACCTTCGAGACCTACGAGCGAGAACTCGGCGACGACTCCGTCTCGGCGAAAAAGCTGAAGAAGGTGAAGAAACGCCGGATCAAGCGGCAGATCGGCACCAAGCCCGTCACGCGCCTCGTCCGCGACCCCAAGGGCCCGATCCGGAAAACAGTCAAACAGGCGGTCTGGGGCGAGGGCGGGCCGGACTTCTGGGGCGTCGGCAAGCTCGGACACAACGGGCTCGCGCTCTTCGCCATGCGCAAGGCCGGGGTGCCCGCCACCGACAAGGCCGTCGCCCAACTCGCCGGGAACCTCGCGGACTTCGTCGAGGATTACGGCGCGCCCGATTCCACATACGACCTCGCCTGCGTGACCGCCGCGCTCGCCAGCATGCCCGGCGACTACTACCAGAAGCTGGCGAAGGCCATGGCCGGCAAGCTCCTCGACGGCCAGATCGCAACCGGCGACGCGAAAGGCCTCTGGGGCCCCGTCTGCATCAACACCCGGCTGCTCGCAGCCGCGCTCCAGTACGAACTCCTGCTGAACAAGATCCGTGACAAGGCAAAGGCGGCGCTGGACGAGAAGGCAAACCCGGGCGTGCAGAAGCGCTTCGACAAGGCGGAGGCGGCGCTGCTCGAGCTGCAGGAGGAGATCGCCGGGCGGATCAGCCAGTGCGCCTCCGCCATCGAGAAAATCGACTACCGGATCCACCTGACGCCCGAGGCGCACGATCCGATCAGGATGAGCGGACTGGCCCACTACGTGTTCACGCAGACGACGGCCGACGTCGAGAGCACCGCGCTCGCGCTGTGGGCGCTGCGGGTCGTGGCCGAGAAGGACCTGCTGCCGGCGAAGACGCATCGGCCGGTGGTCGGCGGCCGGCCCATCGCGCCGCCCCGGAAGGCGGCCGTCGTGCTCGCCCGCGCCGCCCGGGCGCTGGCCGCCGCACAACGGTCCGACGGCGGCTGGACCGAGCTGAACCGCCACCAGCCGGTCCGCGACTTCCACAAGATGACCAGCCTGCCGGGCGTCCCCGTCCGGCCGATCCGCTACCCGCCGCTCGCCTCGCCCCCCACCGCCATGAGCACCTGGCAGGGGCACAAGGCGCTGCTCGCCGCCGGGCACATGCTCGGTCTCGACCGCCTGCTCGACCGCCTCGGCCCCCACGTCCGGCGCGGCTCGGCCCGGGCCCGCGACGTGGCGGGCGCCATGCTCGACGCGAAGCTCGACGACGCCCAGCTCGGCGCCCGCGTGCCCCCCGCCGACGCCGCCTTCTTCCTCACCGGGATCAGCCGCGCCTTCCAGGCCGCGAAGGAGGACCGGCGCGACCTGTGGCTCCGGCTCGCGTTCAAGCTCGTCGCCGGGCAGAACAACGACGGCTCGTGGGGCCGGAAGTATCCCCTCATGTTCTTCCTGCCGACCAGCCTCCGGGCGCGGATCGACTGCGAGGAGATGAAGCGAACGCCCGCTGCGCCCCCGCGCGCCCTCCCGCACACGCTGCTCGGCCGCACCGAGAAGGGCGAGCCGGGGTGGAAGTATCACTGCTACGGCCCGCGCAGCCCGCTCCGCAAGTGGAAGGACGACCGGGTCTCCACGGCCGGCCACCATCGGCTCCACAAGCTGGTGTACTCGACGGCCTGCTCGATCGTGTTTCTGGCCGACGGCGTGCGGCGGCCGGCGGCCGGCGACTGCGCCTGGTCCGAGAACGCCGGCCAGGATGACCTGCTGGCCCATGCGCTGGCGATGGTGAAGGAGAAGACCGGCGTGCCGCTGTCGTACCGGCCGGTGGAGCGGGGTCTGCGGGCGGTTCGCGGCGCCGGGCTGCCCGTGCTGCTCGTTCGGGGCGCCGGGGAATTCGAGCCGGCGGCCGAGACGAAGGAATCGCTGGAGGAGTACGTGGGCGCCGGCGGCCTGGTGCTGGTCGCGGCGGCTGCCAACGACGAAGGAGGGGCATTCCTCGACGCGGCGGAGGCGGCGCTCAAGAAGATCGTCGCAAACGGGAAGTGCGTGAAGATCGGCGACGACGAGGCGCTCCTGGGCGAGCTGGCCGGCAAGGTCTCGCTGCGGGCGGTCGCCGGCGCCGACGGGAACCCGGCCGCCGTGCTCCTGCCCGTGGCGACAGGTGGCCGGGTGGCGGAGGGCGCGCTCACAGGCTCCCGGGCGGCGGCCGTCCTCGCCGAACTCCTGCTCCGCCGGGTCCCCGCCAACGTGCTCAAGGAGAACTACCCGTCCGCCCTGTTCGAGCCCGGCGAGTTGGTCGAGGGGCTCGACGGCGAGTAGCGGTTGGTGATGGGGAGCCGCCGGTCCCGGCCGAACCCTTTCGGCGTCACCTTGATCCCGGGCGGCGCCTGGCGGCGCTTGTGCTCGTTCCGATCCACCAGCCGGACGACCCGCTCGACCGCGTCGACGATGCGCCGGTGGTTCCCGGCCCGATCGCCGACCGTGCTGTTGACCTGTGCCGGTGCGATCCGGACCGAGTTGATCCGGCGCGTCCTCCAACGAGTTCAGGCGCTCCAGCATTGCTGTCGTCCCGGGCGAAGATGCCCTCTCGCCTTTCAGCAGCGCAAGGATCACGCTGTTTTCGAAGGCTCGCTTGAATACCCCCGTCGGCCTGATATGCTGTGTGTATCCAACCGCGAAAGACAGCCGATACAATGTGGAGGAGGATTCGATGACCACCAAGGAGAGAATGAGGGAACTGATCAAGAAGCAGCCGCAGGACGCTACCTACGAAGATCATGCGTGAGCTGGCGTTCGCACGCATGGTAGAACGCGGGCCGGCCGACGTGCGGAAGGGCCGGACGATCTCGAGCAAGGAGATGGGCCGGCGGATTCGGGCATGGCAGAAATCGTGTGGACCGAAGAGGCCGTCCGCCTGGCTGGAGGACATTTACCGGTACATCGCTCGAGACGACCCCGATGCAGCCGCCCAGGTGATCGAGGGGATCTACAGCAAGGTTCAGGCTCTTGCCAAGTTCCCCGAGATCGGCTATCGCTAGCGCACTGCGCCCGAGGGCGACGTCCGGGCCCGCCTGTATGGGCACTACCGCATCGCGTATCTTGTCCGCGCCTCGGATGCGGCGGAGATCGTCGGTTTTTTCACGGAGCTCTCGACGTGGACCGTTATCTGCAGGATACCGGTGTTCTCGGCCAGACAAGCCTGCGCCTGGCCCTGCCCCCGTGTTCAGATGTGAGGTGACCGGAATGTCTGACGAGCTGGCGATTCACGGCGGCCCGAAAGCCGTCCCCGACGGGACCATCCAGCCCTGGCCGCCGATCGGGGAGATCGACCGCGAGATGGTGCTCGCCTCGCTCAACAGCGACAGCCACGCGTTCGGGCCGAACTGCAGGGCGTTCCAGGACGAGTTCGCCGCCTGGAACAGGAACCGGTTCGCGATCACCACGAACTCGGGCACGGCGGCGCTCCACATGTGCGTGGCGGCCTGCGGGTGCGGCGCGGGCGACGAGGTGATCGTGACCGCGTACTCCTGGTCGTCGTCGGCGACGTGCATCCTCCACCATAACGCGATCCCGGTCTTCGTCGACATCGACTGGGAGACAATGAACATTGACGTGTCGAAGATCGAGGCGGCGGTGACCGAGAGGACGAAGGCGATCATCGCCGTGCACATCCACGGGCTGGCCGTCGACATGGACGCCGTGAACGCGGTCGCGAAGAGGCACGACCTGAAGGTGATCGAGGACGCGTGCCAGGCGCACGGCGCGACGTTCGGCGGAAAGAAAACCGGCACGCTGGGCGACTGCGCGGCGTTCAGCTTCAACCAGAACAAGTGCCTCTGCGGCGGCGAGGGCGGGATGTTCGTCACCG
>JAWODX010000552.1:0-7421 GCA_046483085.1 Planctomycetota bacterium | reverse complement strand
TGATATTGACGAACTAAAAGAAAAATGATATGGCACTAAAGGCAAAAAACATTAATACAATTCAGGACATGCAGAACTTTGTTACAGGGTGCATCACCGGCCACCAGCCGTTCACGTTCAGCGAGAAGCAGCTCGAGCGGCTGCGGACCTACCTGGGCGACGGCGGGCTGCTGATGATGTCTCCCTGCTGCGGCGCCCAGGCGTTCCGCGAGGCCGCCCATCGCGAGATGAAGCGGCTCTTCCCCCACCGCCCGCTCCGAAAGATCCCCCCCGACCATCCGCTCTACCAGTGTTTCTACCAGATCCGGACGGTCCAGGCGCGGAAGACGGGCGAGCCGTGGCAGTCGATCGAGCCGCCGGTCCGCGGGATCACCCTCGGCTGCCGACTCGCGGTCGTGATGTTCGACTATGACGTCTGCTGCGGCTGGGCCGGGCATACGCACCCGACCGGCGCACGCGTCCGGCCGGCCGACGCCCGGAAGCTCGGCGTGAACCTCATCACCTACTTTCTCGCCAACTACCAACTGGGCAAGCAGTGGGGCACCGAAAAGATCTACTACCAGGAGGCGGACAAGACGCGCGAGGAGTTCGTGTTCGGCCAGATCGTGCATCCGGGCGACTGGGACCCGAGCCCGTCGGCGGCGATGAACCTGCTCAAGTTCCTCGGCAAGCACACCACGATGGAAGTCCAGTTCAAGCGCGTCGCCGTCGACCTGCGCAAGGTCCGCCAGACGTTCCAGTACCCGTTCCTCTACATGACCGGGCACGAGGATTTCGTGCTCGAAGACACCGAGGTCCGCGTGCTGCGCAGCTATCTGGCGAGCGGGGGCGTCCTCCTCGCCGATGCCTGCTGCGGGCGCAAGGCGTTCGACAGCGCCTTCCGGCGCGAAATCAAGCGGGTCCTCCCGAAAAAGGAGCTCGAACCGATCGCCGACAGCCACCCCGTCTACAGCTCGCTCACCCCGGTGCACAAGGTCACCTACACCGGGTGGGTGCGCGAGCGGCATCCCGGGCTGACCACGCCGACCCTCGAAGGGATCAGCAGCGGCGGCGTGCTCTGCGTGATCTACAGCAAGTACGGCCTGGGGAGCCAGTGGGACGGGCTGAAGCGGCCGTACGCCATGGGCTATTCGCACCGGGACGCGCTCCGCCTCGGCGCGAACATCATCACGTACACAATAACGCACTGATCGCCGCCCGGGAGCGCCCGCGTTCCGTTACCTTCCTCTCCCGGCCCCCTTTCCGCTACGGGCAGATACTCACAGCGGCAGGATCCGCCCCAGCCCCTTCTCCTGCGCCCGCTTGTAGAGCTCGATCCCGACGGTCACGTCCTCGACGGCCATGCCGATGTTCATGTCGATGATCAGCTCGTCGTCGCTCTCGCGGCCGGGCTTGACGCCGGCGACGACCTCGCCGATCTCGCCGTGCAGCGGCGGCAGCCCGTGCTCCAGATAGCCGATCGTCATGAAGTACTCCATCTCGGCCTGGCTGTCGACGATGAACTTGTCGGCGCGCCGGAACGTCTCCCACTCCCAGTAGCTGTCGAAGTCGATCGGGGCGAGGAACGCGCCCGGCTCGATCCACTCGTCGCGCACCTGCGGGTCGGGCTTCGCCAGGATCGCCGTGGCGCTGACGACGACGAGCGACCCGCGCACGAGCTGCTCGACGGACTCGGCGGCGACCAGCTCGACGTCCGGCAGCTCCGGCCCCAGGTCGTCGATCAGCGTCTCCGTGACCTCCGGGAACCGGTCGAAGACTTTGATCCTCTCCAGGTTCGGCAGGACGCGCGGCAGCATGAGCGTGTGCTCGCGGCCCTGGACGCCGGCCCCGGCGATCCCCGCCTCGACGGTGTCCGCCCGCGCGAGGAACTCGCACGCGAGGGCGGTGACCGCGGGCGTCCGCTTCGCGGTGACGTAGATCGCGTCCAGGATGCACACCGGCCAGCCGGTCTGGGGGTCGTTCAGCACCATCAGGCCGCTGGTCTGCGGCAGGTCGAACTTGTAGTTCTCGGGGAAACACTCGGCCCACTTGATCCCGCAGGCGCCGACCTCGGCGACCCAGGCGGGCATGGCGTGCATCAGGGTGTCGCGGAGCGGGTGAATGCCGATCTTCGCGGGCATCTCGACCTGCTTCCGGCCGTGCTCGGTCAGCGCCGTCCGGACCAGTTCGATCAGCTCGTCCGTCGTCAGGCCCACGTCGCGCACGTCCTGCTGCGTGAGATACAGCACTTCCTTTCCGCGTTCCGGCGTCGCCATCTTCCGTCCCTCCAGGCAGGGATGAGTGAGGCCCCCGATCGCATCTCGGGACGCGCACATTATGGCCGCCGCCCGGCCGGCCCGCAAGGCCTTCTCCCGTGCGCCGTCCTCTCGAACGCCGCCGGGCTGCCCTGACCCGGTCACCGCGAAGGAGCCACCGGGGAACTCGTCCGGGCGGCCCCGCCTCCGTGCGGAACCGTTCCGGCGGCCCCGTTCGATTTTGCTTGCCTCGCGTGGGCGCAGCCGTTACAGTGTCCGCCGGATTACTTCAACGAGGACGGGATGGGCCAGGGCAAATTCATCGTGTTCGAAGGGATCGACGGCTCGGGCACGACGACCCAGGCGCGGGCCGCCGCGAATTGGCTGCGGTCACAGGACGTCGACGTGGTCGAGACGCACGAGCCGACGGACGGGCCGGTGGGAGAGCTGTTAAGAAAGGCTCTCTCTCGGCAAATGCCCGGCTGCGAGGGGGAGATGCTCGAGCCGCATTTCTTCGCCCTCCTCTTCGCCACCGACCGAATGCACCACATGCGGACGCTCGTCGTCCCCGCCATCGAGGCGGGCCAATACGTGGTCAGCGACCGCTGCTACCTGTCCTCATTCGCATACCAGTCGGTCGACTACGACCTCGACCTCGTCCGGGCCATGAACGGGGAGGTGCGCCGCGCCGACCTGACGTTCCTGCTCGACCTGGACGTCGAGGAGGCGGACAGGCGGCTCACGCCGCGGACCCTCTTCGATGACGCGCCGCGCGAGGTCTTCGAGACCCCGGAGATGATGGCGCGCGTCCGGGCGAATTATCTCGACATCGCCGACCTGCTGGAGGCGGAGGGGGAGCGCATCGTGCGGATCGACGCCGGGCAGTCCCGGGAGGCGGTGGCCGCCGAGGTACGGCAAACGCTGGCGGAACTCCTATGATCGCGATCATCGACTACCGGGCGGGCAACCTGCAGAGCGTGCTCCGCGCGGTCGAACATCTCGGGCACGAGGCGGCGATCACCGACGATCCCGACGCGATCCGCGCCGCCGACCGGGTCATCTTCCCCGGTGTGGGCGCGGCCGGCGCCACCATGGGGAACCTGCGCGAACTCGGGCTGGACGCGCTCCTGCGGGACGAGACCTTCCCGAACGGCACGCCGATGCTCGGCATCTGCATCGGGGTCCAGATCGTCTTCGAGCGGAGCGACGAGGACCACACGACGTGCCTCGGCATCCTGCCCGGCCGGGTCCGGCGATTCGACGAGTCGCGCGGCCTGAAAATCCCGCAGATCGGCTGGAACCGGGTGACGTTCGAGAAGCCGCATCCGATCTTCCGCGATGTCCCGGACGGCGCGCACTACTACTTCGTGAACTCGTACGTCCCGGAGCCGGCGGACGAGTCGCTTGTCTATGCCCGGGCGGAGTACGGCGAATCCTTCGCCTGCGTCGTCGGGCGGAAGAACCTGATTGCCACGCAGTTCCATCTCGAGAAAAGCGGCCCGGTCGGCCTGAAGATGCTCGACAACTTCTGCCACTGGGACGGGCAGCCATGAGACCGGGAGGCCGGACCAAGAGGCCCCAGCTTTGCCCACAAGTCGCAGCAACGACGCCAGGACCACGAACCCCTCTCCCTGCCAGGGAGAGGGTGGCCGCGTAGCGGCCGGGTGAGGGTGAGGAACGGAGCATGCATACAGCTCGCGACCGGGTAGCTCGAACAGCCGCACCCTCACCCTGTCCTCTCCCTCGGAGAGGGGAGAGGGAGAGGGGTTTGGGCAAAGATGACCGCTCGGGGCTGACGGAGGAGCGACGTTGGTGCCAAACACAACACGCAGGGGAACCGGAAAGATGTGGGCAAAGATGAGGCCACAAGAGCGGGAAGAGCACAGAGATGCACAAAGACCGGCGAGCCCGGCCGCCGGCCGGTCTCGCCGCTCCGTGATCCTTCGTCTTCTTCGTGGTGAGGTCTTTCGAGAAGGGTCAACATGCTGACGAAGCGGATCATCCCGTGCCTCGACGTGCGGGCGGGCAAGGTGACCAAGGGCGTCCAGTTCAAGGGCAACGTCGACGTCGGCGACCCGGTCGAGATGGCCCGCACCTACTACGAGGACGGGGCCGACGAGATCGTCTTCTACGACATCACCGCGAGCAACGAGCGGCGCGACATCATGATCGACGTCGTCTCCGCGGTGGCTCGCGAGATCTTCATCCCCTTCTCGGTCGGCGGCGGGCTCCGGTCGCTCGACGACATGCGCCGTGTCCTCCTGGCCGGGGCCGAGAAGGTCAGCGTCGACAGCGGGGCCGTGCGAAGGCCGCAGCTCATCGCCCAGGGCGCCCGCGCGTTCGGCAGCCAGTGCGTCGTGCTCAGCATGCAGGTGAAGCACGTGGCCCCGACCGACGGCATCCCGAGCGGCTACGAGATCGTCATCGACGGCGGCCGGACCTTCACCGGCATGGACGCCTTCGACTGGGCAAGACGGGGCGAGGAGCTGGGCGCCGGCGAGCTGTGCGTCAACAGCATCGACCGCGACGGCACGACGGCCGGTTTCGAGATCGAGCTCACCCGCCGGATGGCCGAGGCCGTGGGGATCCCGGTGATCGCGTCCGGCGGCGGCGGCTCGCCCGAGCACCTGGCGGACGTGTTCGCCGACGGCAAGGCGGACGCGGCCATCCTCGCCTCGATCGTTCACTACCGCGAATACTCGATCGGCGAGATCAAGCGGCACCTGCAGCAGGCCGGGGTGAACGTCCGGCTCACCTGACCGCGTGAGGGTGCGTCAGGATATTATGGTTGCGGCAAACGTGACGATCCGCTCGTCCGGGGCCACGATCCGGAGCCGGTTCGCGGTCCGGTCATGTCTCCGGCTCGCTCCTGCATTGCCCCCGCTCGCCCGGATCTGCCGATTGCGCCGCCGGCGCCGGAGCAGGGGGACACATGTACCGGAAGCCGCTTCCGCGAGAGCGGAAGTGGGTCGGTACGTGTCCCCTGATGCCGCATAACCAGAATCCGTTCATGCCCCCCCCGTGAGGAGGCGACGGGCGATGACTGTGGACGTGTGGCTGGCGGCGCCGTTGGAACGCATCTTCCCGCTGAGCCGACCGGCCCGGCGGAACTCGATGACGATCTATGCGCCCCGCGGCGGGCAGGCCGCCTTCCAGGTCGCCGTCCGTTTCGGCGGGACGGCGCCCACGCAGGTATCCGTCGAGGCCGCGGCCTCATCGGGGCTCGACGTCCGCGTCCGCCGCGTCGGGTGTGTCCCCGTGCCGCATCATAATACCGAGACGCCGGCGTCCGAGCTCGACGGCGTCGGCCACATCCCCGGCTTCGTGCCCGATCCGTTGTTCCCGGAGTCGGCGGCGCTCATCCCGCCGAACCAGGCAGCGGCGTTCTGGATCACGGTCCGCGTCCCCGAAGACGCCGAGCCGGGGAAGCACGCCGTGAAGACCATACTCCGCGTGGGTGACCGGACCAGGCGGACGCTGAGGACCACGGTCCGCGCATCCCGCGTTGTCCTCGAACCGCGCCGCGATTTCCACGTCGCCCACTGGTTCTATGCCGACGCGCTGTGCGACTGGTACGGGGTCGCACCGTTCGGGAAGGCGTTCTGGCCGATCTGCGAGGCGTACATGCGCGACTACGCCGCCCACGGGGCCGACACCCTCTCCGTCCCCGTCTTCACCCCGCCGCTCGACGGGGTGAAGCGGCCCACCCAACTTCTCCGCATTCGGAAGGTCGACGGCAGGTACCGGTTCGACTGGCGGGACGTCCGCCGATGGATCCGGCTGGCGCAGAAGTGCGGGATCCGCCGGTTCGAGTGGACGCACCTGTTCACGCAGTGGGGCGCGGAGCACGCCATCCGAATCTACCACGGCCAGGGCAAGGACGAGAGGCTGCTGTGGCCGCCGAACACCGGCGCCACGTCGCCCACGTACCGCGATTTCCTCGCGCGCTTCCTCCCCGCACTCCATCGCTTCCTGCGCCGCGAGGACCTGCTCGACGTGTCGTTCTTCCACCTCTCCGACGAGCCGCACGGCGACGAGCACCTCGCCAACTACCGCGCGGCCCGGGCCATGGTCCGCGAACTCGCCCCCTGGATGAACGTGATGGACGCCCTGTCGGACATCCGGTTCGCTCGGCTCGGCCTGACCGACCTCCCCGTCCCGAGCATCCGGACCGCGCCGGACTTCCTCGCCGACGGGATCCGGTGTTGGACCTATTTCTGCTGCGGACCGCGCGGCCGGTACCTCCAGCGCCTGCTCGACACCCCGCTCCCGAAGGTCGCGCTGAGCGGCTGGCTCTTCCACCGGCTCGGCGTGGGCGGATTCCTGCACTGGGGGTACAACTACTGGTACCGGCGGCAGACGCGGGAGCTCATCGATCCGTTCACGGTGACCGACGGGCTCGCCTGGCCCGGCTGGGCGCACGGCGACCCGTTCGTCGTCTACCCGGGCCCCCACGGCCCCATCGACTCGATCCGCTGGGAGGTCTTTGCCCGATCGCTCGAGGACCTCGCCCTGTTGCAGACGCGGGGGATCGAACGGGACGCCCCCCTGCTCTCTCCTTTGAAGAGCTTCGCGGAGTTCCCCCGGGACGCACGCTGGCTCGAGAAAGCCCGGCGCCGGGTGCTTTTTCGGTTTTCATGAATTCATGAAAACCGAAAACGGAGCGGCGACGCTCACACCGACCAGGGGATGATCTCCGACCAGGAACACCCGGCGGCGAGAGCAGCCAGCGTCACCAACAGCAGAAGCCATTTCCTCATAACCGAACCTCTCAAACGTGGTCTCTTTCTCCTATTATCGGGGAGAGGCCCGGCGATGTCACCCATTTTTCGGCACGAGTGTCGTGCCAAAGCGATTATGTCACCCCCTAACGCCAAAGCGAACATGTCACCCCCCTCGGGCTGACGTTCGAACATGATCTCCGTACTACTTGCGGAGGTCGAGGATGGAGGTGACGCTGACCGTGGCTCAGGTGCAACGACACGAGGTGATCCGTGCGGCGATCGGCCGCCGTATGACGAATCAGGAGGCGGCGGCGGCCCGAGCAGGTGTCCTCGCCAGGGTCGGCGAGTTCGTGCTCTTCGCCGACAGCGGCCTGTGCGTGCCGTTCCGGGACGCGCGGCTCGGGCTCGAGCTGATCCGGGCGGGCGAGTGTGCGGTCGCACCCGGCTCGCGCAGGCTGCCGGC
>JAWODX010000537.1:0-4793 GCA_046483085.1 Planctomycetota bacterium | reverse complement strand
GCGCAGCCCGGCATACGTGTACACCCACGCGATGAACCCGAACCGCTCGTGCGAGGTCGGCGCCTCGAACCGCGTGCAGGCGCGGACCGGGCCGGACTCGACCGTCGTCGTCTCGATCCCGGGCACGTCTGCCTGCGTCAGGCTCTTGCCCTCGGCGTTCGTGAAGACGAGCTGGAAGGGCGCCAGTTTGTCGGGCGCTTTCGCGGCGGTCTTCGGCTCCGGGTTCTCGCCCGCCTTCAGGTGATACGTCGCCGTGCCCTTCGCCGGGCAGTCGGCGAGGAACGTCACCAGCAGCCACTTGACCGACGCGTCGTCGCCGTACTCGCGCCACCGCTCGAGCACCCTGAACTGGGCCGGCACCGGCTCCCCGGCCGCGTCGAAGACGGCCACCCCCTCCGGCGTGTGCAGCAGCCCTTCCGGCAGCGGGACGCCCGTCGAGCACGGCTCGGCCGCGCGCTCGACCCCCGCCACGTCGCGGACCGTCAGCGGCACGTCGAGCCCCGACAGATCGCCCGCCCCCGCGACCGACACACCGAGCAGACAAGCGGCCAAAACAAGACATCGCGCGTTGAGCATCAGCAGCTCCTCAATAAGAGACTATCTCAAAATGGTGGCACGGCCTTCCAGGCCGTGGATACTCACGGGCAGGATGCCCGTGCCACGGCTGATCCGCCCTTTTGAGATAATTACCAAGTCATCCAGGTCCCATCGGTCATATTCCGCTCAGCAAATCGCTCTGCTCTCTCGGCGGCTGGTTTCCGCCGTTGCGCCCCTACTCGCCTTTCTCCTCCGCCTTCACCAGCCGGTGGACGCGGAAGTCCTTGTAGCTCGCGTCCATCCCGGCCCAGTGCCTGAGCCCGATCCGGCCGCCCTCGAGCACTGGGCCGTAGGTCGCCGCGTCGTACCACTGGTGGATCAGCTCGCTGTCGACGAGCAGGAATATCTGGGCGCCGGCCTTGCCGACGCTCACCTGGTACGCCTTGCCGGATCATCGCGTCCGGGTGCCGCGCCCGCCGGTCCTTCATCCGGAATGCGTCGCCCTCGTTCTTCGCCACGCACTGCCCGAACTGCTTCCACTGATCCGCCCCCTTGGCGAAGTCGTCGGAGAAGAGCAGCTCGCCCTCCCGCTCCTCGTCGAGGCCGAGCCCGTCGGGGAACCCAGCGGCGCGCCCCGCGCCGCAGCAGGCAAACGTCAAGCCCATCAGGCCGATCCACAGCACAGTGATTCGCATTCTCGTCTCCTCCCGGTTGGCCGCCGGTTCCCGTCTCGCGCCCACGACCTCAGAATAGCGAGTCCCGCCCCGCCGGGCAAGGCCTTTCCACCGCCCGCGGGCGCGAACGGGTCGCCGCGGCCGATCTTGAGAACTCCAGCAACAACCACGGATGAACACGGATGGACACGGATCAAGCGCCCCCGAGCACGGGGTATCTCAGCCTCTCGTCGTGTTCGTCGTGTCGTCGTGGTACCTGGCCGCTCCGGCCCTCGAGATTCGTGCTTCGGATTCCGGGCTTGCTTCCGTTGTTGCCGCGCCGGGCGGCAGCCGTTAGAATACGCAGCCAATGTACGCAGGCAGGAGGGTTGAATGAGCAACGCGGACGATCGGGGCGTCTACCGCAGCCCGCTGGCCGCCCGCTACGCGGGCCGGCGGATGGCACATGTCTTCTCGGACGATTTCAAGTTCGGCACCTGGCGGAGACTCTGGATCGCACTCGCGGACTCGGAACGCGAGCTCGGGCTGGACATCTCGCAGGAGCAGATCGCCGAGCTAAAGGCGGCGGCCGAGGACATCAACTACGCGGACGCCGAGCGGATCGAGAAGGAGATCCGGCACGACGTGATGGCACACGTCCGCGCGTTCGGCGAGCAGGCCCCCGACGCGAAGG
Source organism: Planctomycetota bacterium (assembly GCA_046483085.1). Classification (GTDB taxonomy): domain Bacteria; phylum Planctomycetota; class PUPC01; order PUPC01; family PUPC01; genus JAWODX01. Next base: position 2,909 of record JAWODX010000537.1, on the reverse strand, counting down.
GGATCATCCACCTGGGCGCGACGAGCTGCTTCGTGACCGACAACACCGAGCTGATCCAGATCCGGGCGGGGCTCCGGACCCTGCGGGCGAAGCTCGCCCGGACGGTCGACCGGCTCGGCGCGTTCGCCACGCAGTACCGTGACGTGCCGACCCTCGGCTTCACGCACTACCAGCCGGCGCAGCCGACGACCGTCGGCAAGCGGGCGACGCTCTGGGCGCAGGACTTCGTGCTCGATCTCGACGAGGTCGCGGGGCGGCTCGACCGGCTCCGGTTCCGCGGCGCCAAGGGGACGACCGGCACCCAGGCCAGCTTCCTCGCGCTGTTCGACGGCGACCAGAGCAAGGTCGTCCGGCTCGAACAGCTCGTCGCGGCGAAGATGGGCTTCGAGGACGTGTTCCCCGTCACCGGCCAGACGTACCCGCGGAAAGTCGACTCGCAGGTGCTCGGCGCGCTGTCGGGCATCGCGCAGTCGGCGAGCAAGATGGCGACCGACATCCGCCTGCTCCAGAACCTGAACGAGATCGAGGAGCCGTTCGGCAAGAAGCAGGTCGGCTCGTCCGCGATGGCCTACAAACGGAACCCCATGCGGTCGGAACGGATCTGCGCCCTCGCGCGGTTCGTGATCACGACCGCGCAGAACGCGCCGATCACCGCGGCGACGCAGTGGCTGGAACGCACGCTCGACGACAGCGCAAACCGGCGGCTCGCGCTGGCCGAGTCGTTCCTGGCCGCCGACGCGATCCTGAACCTGTGCCTCGACGTGTGCGACGGGCTGGTGGTGAACGAGGCGCCGATCGCCCGCCGGATCCGGGCCCACCTGCCGTTCATGGCGACCGAGGAGATCCTGATGGCCGCGGTCCGCGCCGGCGGGGACCGGCAGGAGCTGCACGAGCGCATCCGCGTCCACTCGCAGGCGGCAGTCAAGGTCGTCAAGCAGGAGGGCAAGCCGAACGACCTGCTCGACCGGCTGGCCGCGGACCCCGCGTTCGAGTCGGTCCGCGATCAGCTCGGCGAGATGACAGACCCGCGGCGGTTCGTCGGCCGGGCGCCCTCGCAGGTGACCGAGTTCGTCGAGCAGGTCGTCGAACCGATCCGCGCGACGTACCGCGCCGCGCTGGCGGACCTGGAAGAAGAAAGGGTCGAGGTATGAGAGCGCTGCTTATCTTGCTGCTCGCGGCCGTTCCCCTGGGCGCCGCCGCCGGGTGCGACACGATGCCCGAGGAGGCCCCGGGCTACCACGTGCGCCACCGGCCCCGGGCGGCCCCTTCGCCCGGCTGGCGCGGCGCCGCCATCCCGAACGACCGATCGGCGCGACCCCGAACGTGACCGAGCAGATCGAGAAGCGGCTGGGCAAGGCGCGCAGCAAGCTGAGACAGCGCGGGCTGGACGCGCTGCTCGTCACGCACGAGACGAACGTGCGCTACCTCAGCGCGTTCACCGGGGACAGCTCCGCTGTCATTCTCGCCCGGTCCGACGCCGTCTTCATCACCGACTCGCGGTACACCGAACAGGCCGGGGACGAGTGCGACGGGTTCGAGATCGTCACCCGGCGCGGGAGCATGCTGGAGGCGATCGCGGCCCGGGCCGGGAACCTGGGGCTCGGGAACCTGGGCGTGGAGGGCCACGTGCTCACCCTGGAGTCGGCCGAGCGTCTCCGCGACGAGCTCGGCCGCGTCGAGATGATTCGCACCAGCAACCTGGTGGAGGCGCTCCGCGAGCGGAAGACGAAGGAGGAGGTGGACGCGATCCGGTCGTGCATCGACGCGGCGGAGCGGTGCCTCGAGCACGTGCGCGGGTACCTGGTGCCGGGCATCCGGGAGCGGGACGTGCTGGCGGAGATGGAGTATTTCGTGCGAGGGCTGGGGTTCGACGGGATGGCGTTCCCGCCGATCGTGGCGTTCGGGCCGCGCGGCTCGCTCCCCCACGCGCGGGCGGGGGATCGCCGGATGGCCGAGGGCGATCCGGTGCTGATCGACTGGGGGGTGGCGAGCGGGGGGTACTGTTCCGACTTGACACGTGTGTTTTTCCACCATAAGATTCCGGGTAGGTTCGAGCGGATCTACCGCACCGTGCTAAAGGCGCAAGAGCGGGCGATCCGCAAGATCGGGCCGGGCGTTCCCGCCAGGGAGGTGGACGCCGCGGCCCGGGACTGCATCCAGGCGGCGGGGTTCGGGAAGCGGTTCGGGCACGGCCTGGGCCACGGGATCGGGATGGACGTCCACGAGGCCCCGACGGTCGGCCCCCGATCCGACGCCGAGCTGCGCCGCCGGATGGTGTTCACCGTGGAGCCGGGCATCTACGTCCCCGGCGTCGGCGGCGTGCGGATCGAGGACGACGTCCTGGTCACCAGCCGGGGCGTCGACGTGCTTTCGGACGCGCCCAAGGGGCTGGACGACCTGGTCCTCTGACCGTGGTCCGGCCGGGCAGAGCGAGGAAGGGAAAGACGGCGTGATCAGCGGCAACGACCTGCGGAACGGGATGACGATCGTACACAACGGGGACGTCTACCGGGTGGAGTACTTCCAGCACGTGAAGCCGGGCAAGGGGAACGCGTTCACCCGCACCAAGCTCCGCAACCTGGAGAGCGACGCGGTCATCGAGCACACCTTCAAGGCCAAGGACAACATTGAGCCGGCCCTGGTCGAGCGAAAAGAGGTCGAGTTCCTCTACAAGGACGGCCAGGCCTACTACTTCATGGACCCCGAGACGTACGAGCAGTTCCCCTTCCCCGCCGAGCGGTGTGAGCACATCGCCCGCTTCCTCAAGGAGAACATGCGGGTCACCGTCACCATGCACGAGGGCGGGGTGCTCGCACCGCTCGGCGGGGAAGGGGAACTGCTCGTACGTCTCGGGGTCCATGAAGTAGTAGGCCTGGCCGTCCTTGTAGAGGAACTCGACCTCTTTTCGC
>JAWODX010000509.1:0-6074 GCA_046483085.1 Planctomycetota bacterium | reverse complement strand
CGGTGACGAGATCGTGACGGACGTCGAGTTCACCGCGGCGACCTCGGCACTCGTCGAGATCACGAACGAGAGCGGGTCGGTGGTTTACGACGAACGGGTCGACGTTGACAGCGTCGACGGCGACTCGGTTTTCGAGAAGGTGACTTACGAACCATCGAGCGCGGAAAACTACACGGTCGACGTGTCTGCGGAAGATACCTCGGCGATCAATGAGACGTTCGTCGAGACCGAGCCCGGTTCCTTCGCGAGGGGAAGGCCGCCGCCCACCTGAACCACCCCAACATCGTCCAGGCCATCGCCGCAGGCAAGGCGGGCGTCTACTACTACTTCGCCATGGAGTACGTGAACGGCCCCACCGCCGACCAGGTGGTCGAGACGGAAGGGCCGCTGCCGGAGCGCCGCGCGCTGGAGATCATCCGGGACACGGCGCGGGGCCTGGCCCACGCCCACGAGCACGACATCGTGCACCGGGACGTGAAGCCGGACAACATCCTGATCGCGCCGGACGGCACGGCGAAGCTGGCCGACCTCGGCCTGGCCCGCGAGGCCCACAACCTCGACAGCCGGGTCACCCAGAGCGGCGTCGCCGTCGGCACGCCGAACTACATCTCGCCCGAGCAGGCGAAAGCGGCAAGTGAGCTCGACGGCCGGACCGACCTCTATTCGCTCGCCGCCACGCTCTTCCACCTGGTGACCGGCCGCCCGCCCTACCGGGGAGAGTCGTCGGTCGAGACCATGTACATGCACCTCCACGAACCGCCGCCGGACCCGCGCGCGGTCCGGCCCGAGGTCTCGGCCGGCACGGCGGCGATCATCCGCAAGGCGATGGCGAAGGCCCGGGCCGATCGGTACCAGTCGGCCGAGGAGATGGTCGAGGACCTCGAGAAGCTGCTGCGCGCGACCAAGTCGGGCGGAACGCCGCCCGCCGTCGGCGACCTCGTGACCGGGCCGTTCCCAGCCCGGCGGACCGTGGAGACGCCGCTCCCCGGCGAACACCGGCCACGGCGAAAGGCGAAAAACCGCACGGGCCTGATCGTGGGCGGAGCCGTCGCCGCGGCCGGCGCCCTGGCGGTCATCGCCGCCGCCATCCTCTCCCCCGCCGGGCCGGAACGCACCGAACCGGAACAGGAAATCGCCGAGCAGAAGCAGAGCGACGAGCCGTCCGGCCAGACGGGCCGGGAGCTGCTCGACTACGTCGTCAAGGAGAACGCAAGGCACCCCGACGACTACCGGGCGGGGCTGGCCCGGTGGGACCGGGCGATCGAGGCGCTCGCGGATGACCCGGTGTCGCGCGCCCGGGCGGAGGATGCCCGGGCCGCGCTGGCGGAGCGATACCGCGGGGCCGCCGAGACCGCCCTGGCGTCGGTGGCCGAGACCGCGGAGACGCTCGCCGAACAGGGGAATTACGACGGCGCCCTGGCCGAGTACGCGAAGCTGCGGCCGCAGTTCGCCGAGCTGCTCAGCGAAGGCGTCACGGCAGGGAGGGACCGGATTCGGGCCGACGCCGAGAGCCACGTCCGTGCCGCGATGGCCGAGGCGCAGCGCCTCGCCGAGGACGGCCGGCCCGACCAGGGGCTGCAGAAGCTCAAGGCCATCGAGTCGGTCCGGTGCGCGCCGCTTGATCCGGAGCGGGCGCGGGTGCGCGCGGAGCTCGTCCGGAAGGCTGCCGAGGTCAAGGCCGACGCGCAGAAGCGGGCGCTGGCGGAGGCGCGTAACGCCATCGACGCGCTGCTCGACCGGATGGAGGCTGCGGCGGCGGAGGGCAAGCTGGCCGAGGCCGCGACACTCGCACGCCGGGCCGAGGGCGACGGGACGTACGCGGCCGCGTCCGACCGGCTCGATGCGGTGCTCGGTGTGGCCCGGGCGCTCGACCGGGCGGCGGCGGTCCGGAACACCCCGCCCGCCGACGTCTTCAAGCCGCACCTCGGCAAGTCGATGACCCTGCGGACCCGGGCCGGGCGCGAGATCGAGGGCGAGCTGAAGGAGGCCCGGCCCGAAGCCCTCGTCATCGACAAGAAGTACTACGTCATGAAGCAGGAGAAGCACCGCGAGTATCGCGTGGAGTACGCCGATCTGGCCGAGGAGACCCTCGCGCGGTTCAAGCCGGCGTGGGAGCCGGAGACGACGGCGGGGCAGATCGCGGCCGCGATCCTCGCGCTCGCGGTGAAGGACGCCGATCGGGTCGAACGAGCTCTCGGCGCGGCGAAGGACCACCCCCTCGCCCCACGCTACACCGACAGACTGACCGCACTGAAGATGAAGGACACCAGATACAAGGCCAGGGCCAGGGAGGACGCGGCGAGAAAGGCGTGGACGGAACTCATCGGTCCATACACGACGAAGCGGACGCTCACCAGGGCCGACGCGGAGCGGCTCATCGAGCTCCTCGACGCGTACGCGGCGAACCACGGCGGCACACCGTTCGCAGCGTCCAAGGCAAAAGATATCGCCCGCCTGCGGGACGCGACGGCGCGCTTCTCCCCCGAGACGGCCTGGGCCCTCATCCAGCGCCTGACCGACAAGGATCCGTTCAGCGAAACCGAAGCGAAGTCGGCCTGGGATGCCCTGGACAGCTTCGAGGAGCGGCACGGGCTGACCGATTTCGCCTGCGAACGCCGAGAGGAGATCGACGCCCTCCGAAAGACACTGGACCCGCATCTCCCCAAACTCCGGTTCGACTCGAAGCTCGCGCTCGAGGTCTGGAGGGCGGTCGGGCGTACGCGGCATCGCCACCGGTTCGGGGCCACGCCCACCGCGGACGACAAGGGCCTCGAGATCCCGGACAATCCGGTCTGGTGGGTGGCTCCCGTGGAGCCGGCGAAATTCAACGACCGCCACCTCGAAATCCTGGCGGCCGAAGCGAAGGAGAAGAGCATCCCGGGCTTCCGGCTCGCCGGCACGAAGGTCACCGATCGGGGGCTGCTGCACGTCAGGGACCTGGGCCGCTTGCGCCGGCTGAACGTTTCGAATTGCCAGATCACGGACGCCGGCCTGGCCGGCCTCCGGCGACTGCAGAACCTGCGCCACGTTTGCCTGTATGGCTGCACGCAAGTCACCGACCGCGGCCTCGCGCACCTGAAAGGGCTCACCCGCCTGCAGACCATCGTCCTTGGTTCCTACGCGGGGAGGACGGTCGGGATCACAGACGCGGGCCTGGGGCACCTGTCCGGGCTGACGCGGATAGAGGTTCTCCGCATTCTCAACGCAACGGTCACGGACCGGGGGCTGCGCCATCTGGCGGGAATGAAGCGGCTCGTCACGTTGGAGCTGAGCGGCTGTCGGGGCGTGCGCGGCGTGGGGTTCCGCCGCCTGAGCGAGCTCGCACACCTGCGAAGCCTTTCGCTCGGCTGGACTCCGGTGAGCGACTTCGGCCTGACGCACATCGCGAAGCTCAAGGCGCTCGAGGCGCTCTCCCTCCCACGCACAGCGGTGACGGATACTGGGATTGCGTCGCTGGGAAAGCTCCCGCGCCTCAAATCCCTCGATCTCCGCTCCACAAGCGTGACCGACCGGGTGTTGAAGACTTTGCGAGACATGCCCGCCCTGCGAGGCGTGAACCTCGGCGGCACGAAGGTCAGCGAGCGGGGCCGGAAGGAGATGGCCGCGCTCCTGGCCGAGCGGCGCGAGGCCGACAAGGCCAAGGCGGAGGCCGACAAGGAGGCCGAGAGGGAGTGGGCGAAGTTCAAGGCCGTCCTCGACCAGGCATCCTTCACCCGGCCGCAGGCGAAGACCATCACCAGGGGGCTCGACGAGTTCGAGCAGAAGCACGGAGCGACCCGGTTCGCCGCAAGCGTGCGGGGGGACATCTCGGCGCTGCGGGCGAAGGTCGGGGCGGCGGGCCGAGCCGGGCGGAAGACCTTCTCCCTGGAGCTCGGCCCCGGGGTCCGGATGCAGTTCGTCCGCGTGCCCGCCGGCTCGTTCCTGATGGGCGCCGATGAGGGCGACGCGGACGAGAAACCCGCCCACAAGGTGACCATCACCCGGCCCTTCCACATCGGCCGATACGAGGTGACGCAGGAGCAGTGGGAGGCGGTGATGGGGGATAACCCCAGCCGGTCCAGGCGCGCGAAGAACCCCGTGGAGAACGTATCGTGGGACGATTGCCAGCGGTTCCTGAAGAAGCTGAATGCGAAGCTGAGGGGCGCGACGTGCAGCCTGCCCACGGAGGCCGAGTGGGAGTACGCCTGCCGCGCCGGGTCGAAAGGCGCGTACTGCTTCGGAGACGACAAGACTGCGGTCGGCGACTACGCCTGGCACAATGGCAATGCCGATGAGAACGCGCGCGCGGTCGGCCAGAAGAAGCCCAACGCCTGGGGCCTGTACGACATGCATGGGAACGTGTGGGAATGGTGCCACGACTGGTATCGTCCGGGCTACTACGAGAAGAGCCCCGAGGCCGACCCCCGGGGCCCGCCGGAGGGCGGCAGCCACGTCATGCGCGGCGGCTCGTGGAAGAGCGACCCCGCGGACTGCCGCTCGGCGGAGCGGCACAGGCGGAGCCCGACGCACGCGGCCGACAACCTCGGTCTGCGGGTAGCGCTGCGTGGCGACTTCGAGGCGGAAGCCCGCGGGCGGGCGGAAGACGAGGCCCGCGCCGCCTGGCAGAAGATCCGGGACTACGCCGCCGCCCGGCGCGTGACGAGGGCCTCGGCGAAGCCGCTGTCCGACGCGCTCGACCGGTTTGACGAGAAGTACGGCGGCACCCGGTTCGCCGGGTCGGTCGCCGGCAAGGTCGCCACGCTCCGGGACCGGGCCCGCCCGCTTCTGCCCGTGATCCGGTTCGAGTCGAAGCTCCCGCTCACGGTCACCGTTGTCGAGGGGGCGGGCCCCGCCGGGCGGCTCGTACGCCGAGGCCTCGGGAAGACCCCGACCGACGGCGAAGGGATCGAGATCCCGGTGGGGGCGCTGTGGTACGTGCGGCCTGCCAACATCGAGGGTTTTTCCGACGCCCACCTCAAACGGCTGGTCGCCGAGTGTCGCGAGAAGCGGATCCCCGGGCTGTGCCTGCAGAGCGACCCCTACCGCAAGAAGTTCAGCACGTTCACGGACGCCGGCCTCGAAGCGTTGACGAGGTGTCCGCACCTCCGGTACCTGGATCTCCGGGCATCGCGCAAGATCAGCGACGCGGGGATGGCCAGCGTCGGCCGCCTGGCAAAACTGCGCTATCTCGGTCTGAAGGACTGCGGACAGATCGGAGACGAAGGGCTCCGGCACCTCGCCGGGCTGACCGAGCTCCGCCGCCTCCGGTTGAGTTACAACAAGCGCCTGACGGCCGAGGGGCTGGAGGCGCTGGCGGAGTTCCAGGAGCTTCGCACCCTCGACGTCAGGTTCGTGAAGGGGGTGGACGACAAGACGGTCGAGCTCTTGAGCCGCCTGCCGCATCTGCAACTGCTCAGCTTGCACGGCACGCGGGTCACGTCCGGTTGCGTGGACTCGCTGGCGCGGATGCGCTCACTTCGGTGCCTGGGCCTGACCGGCGCCGACATGAAGGGCGAGGCGCTGGCCCCGCTGGCATCGCTGCCAGGCCTCGTGTCGCTCAGCCTGTCGACGCAGGTCGGCGACGAGACCCTGCCGGTCCTCGCACGATTCAAGTCGCTGAAGCGGCTCTCGCTGGCGGGAGCCCAGATCACGGACGCCGGGCTCGCACACCTGAAGAAGCTGGATCGACTGGAATACCTCTGTCTGAACCAATGCAAGAAGATCACCGACGGATGCGTGCAGCATCTCCGCGACATGTTGTCCTTGAACCACGTCGAGCTCTGGACGACGCAGATCAGCAAGGAGGCCCGGGCCGGCCTCCGCAAGGCGCGTCCGGGGCTGAAGGTCGTGCCGTAAGTCGTGCGTACCGGGTCCGCGCCGCCGCCGGCTGCGCGGGCTTCAGCACGCCTCCTTCATGGTCCGCTCGTACTCGGGGAAGTAACGGCTGATGACCCGCAGGTCGAAGCTCGACAGGATCGACTCCTTCGATTCCCGCTCCAGGAGAAAGTCGAACGAGCGTCGAACCAGCTCGTCTTCCGAGATGGCGCCGCCGGTCAGCTCCTCGTAATAATCCTGCCCCACGGTCACCGTGTGCT
>JAWODX010000149.1:0-7409 GCA_046483085.1 Planctomycetota bacterium | reverse complement strand
GGCGCGGAACTTCTTTGACCCGCTGAAGGAGGACGCGGCCGCCTACGCCGAGGCCGTCCGCGCCGACTACGTGATGTACGGCCACAAGGCGGTGCGGTTCTGCGAGATGCTCGAACGACTGGCCGCGCTGCACGTGGCGAGCACACTGCCCCCGGACGCGCTCGAAGGGACGGGGCTCGTCCACTGTTCCGATCCGATCGACCTGGTCACTCGGTGGGCCAGCGACCGCGAGCCGATCCTGTTCGTGGACGGAGCGAACAAACTGGCGCTGAGGATGGCCGCGAGCCCGGGTGCGGGCTCGGCGCGGTGAGCGTCTATTCGACGACCAGGCGGAGCCGGGCGAGCCCCAGGCGGCCGTCGCGCCGCAGGCGCCTCGGCCAGCCCTCGGGCGGGTGTGCGGTGTAGAGGAACACGGCCGCGTAGGGGGTCTCGGCGCGCACGTCTTCCGGCGGCAGGCGGCGCTTCTCGACGACGACCTCTCCGCAGCGCCAGACCGGAGACACAACGCGGTTGCGGTCGGCCGTTCGGGTCTCCCAGTGGACGGGCTCGAAGAAGTAGGTTCGTGCGCGATAGCCGGCCGGGGGCGGCGCGAGGGTCAGCCAGTGGTAGCGGATCGTCCCGGTCGGCTCGTCGCGGGAGGCCGGCTCGGCCGAATAGCCCAGCAGCCGGATGCGCCCGGCGAAGGTCACCACCGCGGCCTGTTCCGGCAGCAGGGCGGCGCGGCGCGCCCGGAACCGGGCGACGTCGGGCTCGGTCCTGCACAGCTCGCAGAGCCGGTCGAGCGACGGCAGGTGGTTCTCGACGAGCATGAGGACCTTCCGGTAGGCCTCGATCGCCGCCTCGGCGTCGCCGTCGCGCTCGAAGCCGACTCCCTGGTAGTAGGAGAGGAGGTGGCGCTGGGGCCAGTCCTCGACCGTCGGATCGCCCGAGGTGTCGAGGGCGTACAGCCGCTGGACGGCGTTGGGCCGGGACAGCCCGTCGGTGGTCCGGTCGCCGGTCCGGATGATCGCCGCGGTGCAGGTGACGAACTCGTGGAGGAGCCGCTCCCGGTCAGTGTTCGGCTGGAGTTCGTCGAGGACGGCGAGCAGCTCCTGGTACGTCTCCGGCTCCAATTCGTCGCGGGTCACGATCAGCCGGAAGAGGCAGGCGAACGGCTCGAAGGTCGCCGGGGCGGCCTCTCGGGCGCTGGGGATGCTGGTGGCGCGGGCCATCCCGATCAGCCCGCGGGCGCTGGCGGGAGCGAGGATCAGCGCGTCGCGATAGGTCCGCATGGCCTGCTCGAACTGTCCTTCTTCGTATTGCCTGGCGGCTTCGCGGAGCGTCTCCTCGGCATGCCGCTCGCTCATGTCGGCGTGACGGGTCAGGGCCCTCGTGCGTTCCTCCCACCGGCCGAGCAAACCCAGGACGCTGATGCGCTTCCTGAGAATGTCGAGCTGGAGCTCGAGGGTGGGCGCCCATTCGCTTGCCCAGGCGAACCGCGGCGGGAGGCCCTCGTCGCCGTCCGGCTCGGCCGCGGCGGCGGGCGCGGGCTCTTCGGTGCCCTCGTCGGGCCAGGGCGGGCGCTCGGGGACCGCGTCCTCACGAGACGCCGCCACGAGCTCCTCCAACTTGTCGAGCACTTTGAGGACGAGCGGCCAGTCCTTCTCGCCTCGGGTCAGCAGGAATCGGCAGAGGCATCGGTGGGCCGCGACGGTGTCGGGGGTGGCATCGAACAGTTTCTCCGCCGGGACGCCGGCCTGGCGGAGCATTTCGAACACCCGCTCGGCGTGGACGCGGGGCGCGGCGTAGATGGCCCGTCGGAAGAGTTCGCTGGCCCGGTCGATCCCGGCGGCCCGGTCCACGCCCCCCGGCTCGACGGCATCCCGGAGCACGAGGTGGCCGGCCTGGAAGAGGATGTAGGGCACGTTCCGGCCGAATTGGAGCGCCCGGCCGAGCTCGTCCTCGAACGCCCGGCGGAGCGCGGCGGCCCGGCCCGGGTCCTTCCGGGCCTCCAGCCGCGCCCTCAGTCGCAGGCACCGGGCGAGATTGAGGTGGTAACGCGGCACTGTCGGCGCCTGGCGGGCGGCGGACCGGAATTCGTCCTGGGCTTTGAGGAGCAGGCCCCAGGCGCTGTTGTCGTCAACCAGTTCGAGGATCGCGTCCTTGCTGAGCACGTGGGAGGCGAGGAATTCGAGGCTTTCCGGGGACAGGTCGGCGCTGCCCGGGATGCGCTCGCGGACCAGCCGCCGCGCCTCCTCGAGGGCCATGTCCTGCAGCATGCCGATGCGGACGTCGCCGAGCTCGTTGGCGTAGTGCGGGTTGAGCGGATCGAGCCGGCGCGCCCGTTCGAGCTCCCGCCGGGCCGCGCGTTCCGGTCGGGCGGGGAGAGGCGGCAGGGGGAGGAAGTAGTAGAGGCCGCGGAACGGCGGGCTCGGCTCGACCAGCGGGTCGTACACGTGCTGGCGAGAGTAACGCAGGTAATGGTTGTAGTGGACGTGTGCCGCGGCGACGCGGCCCTGCCGGACCCCGAGCGCGATCAGGGCGCCGGCGACGGTAAGCGCGATCAGGACCCGAACCGGCAGCGGACCGAGCGGGAGCCGGCCCTGGCCCGAGAATCGGACGCGGGCGGACGACGTCCGCTCGGCGTGGGCCGCGGCGTGCGCCAGGCCCAGGATCGCCGCGAACAGCATGGCGTTCGACGTGATGCGGCTCAGGTTGAAGTCGGAAAAGCTGTGCAGGAGCATGACCACGGCACCGGCCACGCAGCCAAGCGCCACCCAGCGGCAGAAGCGATCGTGGCGGCGCCACGCCGCGACGACGGTGAGCGCCAGAAAGACGAGGAACCCGAGGGTGACGATGGCGAACCCGAGGAACCCGGTTTCGCAGATGATCTGCGCCCAGTCGTTCGCCAGATAGTCCACGTGGACGTTCCCCAGGTTCATCGACTGGTACGGGCCGAACACGTGCCGGAGCGTGTTCAGGCCGGTGCCGACCAGGGGGAAGTCGCGCATGAGTGCGAACGACGACTGCAGCATGTCGAGCCGGACGCGCATCGATGCCATCCGGCCGGTGAACCCCGCCTCGAAGTGCGAGAGGACGGGGCCCGACACGAAGATGGCGCCCGCGCCGAGCACGGCGATCAGGAGCGCGCCGACGATCCGTCTCGGGCCCTTCGCTCCCGAGATGAGGGCCGCGATCGCGAGACCCGACAGCCCGGCCAGGCTGGCGATAACCGCCGACCGGGACAGGGAGGCCGCCACGCCAACGGCCAGGAGGACGACGGGCACCCCGAGGGCGATGCGCTTCTGAACATCGCCTGACTGGAGACCCAGGACGACCCGCTGGACGGTGTCCCGCGGGCGGAAGGGGCGGCTGGTCGCCTCCACGGCGACCACGAGCCCGACCGCGAGCGGGAGCACCATCTCGAGGAAGCCGGCGAAGTGGTTCTTGTTGAGGAACGTGCCGGTGAACTTATCGCGGTAGTAGACCTTCTCCACCCAGAAGATGTGATCTCCGCCGGAGACGCTCTCGCCCATGGCGTAGATGACCTGAAACAGTGCGGCGGCGAGGAGCATGCCGGCCACCCAGGCGACGGCGCGTTTGGACCGGACGAGGCTGGCCACGAGCAGGAAGATGAGGAAGCAGGCGCCATAGCGGAACAGGGCGGTCTTCGTGGCGTAGGGATGGAGGGAGAGGGTGGTCGTTTCGGGCGCGGCGGCGGGGCCGAAGGCGTCGAGCCGCGTGGCCTGGGCGGCGGGGGAGAGTTGCCCGACGAGGTCGGCGGGGAGCGGGGTCACCTGCAAGAGGGCCAGAAGGAAGAACAGGACGGCGAAGCCGAGGGCGGGCGTCCGCGCGACGGGGAGCGAGCCCCGGACCGCCGCGCCCGCCAGCCAGAGGGCGACGGCCGCGCTGACGCCGATGAAGAGCGCGCCCTGCGCCCACAGCGCCTCTCCTCCGATCGGGATGGGCGCGACAAAGAGGAGCGCCAGGACCAGCCCGAGCGCGAGTCCGTTCAGCCAGGGTGCAACGGACGCCGTGTCTTCCACTGCCGTTCCTCTACAGAGCCTGGGCGACGTCTACCAGAAGAACCACTTCTTCTGCGGTTTGACCGGGATGGGGTCGGGGACCTGGAGGTGTCGGCCGTGGACGACGGCGGCGGCGTTCTGTTCGATGATCCGGTCGGTCTCTTGCCGGCCGATCACGCCGATCATTCGGTCGCGAGCGGCGGCGAGCCGCGGCCGGCGGCTGCGAACGCCGTGCATGTCCGTGGCGACCAGATGCACCAGGTCGCAGTCGAACAGTGTCATCGCGCAGGTCTCGGCCTGGGAGCCGAAGCGGCCGAGTATGCTGGCGGCGGTGACCTGGGTGAGGCAGCCGGCCTCGACGAGGGGGACCACCTCGCCGGGGTCGTCCTGGATCGCCTTGTTGCGCTCGGGGTGCGAGATGATGGGCTTGACGCCCTGGAGCTGGATGGCGAAGAAGAGGCGGTGGAGGTCGCTCGGCATCACGTCGGCGGGGAGTTCGATCATCAGGTGTTTGCCCCGGTCGGCGACGGTGACGAGTTCGCCGGCCCGGAGGCGGTCGGGCAGGTCGGCCTCGGCGTGGACGTCGGCGCCGCCGAGCACGGTCATCGGGATGCCGTGTTCGTCGAGGGCGGCCTTCAACGCGCCGAGCCGAGCAAAGATCGCGGGCCGGGTCGCGTTGTAGACACCGTCGAGCATGTGAGGGGTGGCGACGATGGTGGTAACGCCGTCGTCGGCGGCGGCGCGGACGAGTTCCAGGGCCTCGTCCATGTCGGCGGGCCCGTCGTCGATGGCAGGCAGAACATGGGCGTGGATATCGATCATGCTGAATCGCCGACGATCACCGGCTAGCACGACAACGCTGCTTTTCCTGGCTGCCTGCGGTCCGGCAGCCCCGCGCAATGGTCGGGCAGGCAGAAATGCCTGCCGCACCGGCCAGAGTCCGCCGCATCGGTGGGGCAGACATTCTTGTCTGCCACCACACAGGTGAAGAGTTCCGTCCTGTGTTCCTCGCCCGTGCCTTACGCCCATCCGCTTGCGACACTGTAGCGTTGTCGTGCTAGGCGGTCGCTTTCTGCCCGTCCCTGGACGCCTTGCGCCGAGACTTCCGCTTCTTCTTGGTGCCGTCTTCCGAATAGTAGTAGTACTGGTGATAGCGGTAGTAGCTGTCGTAGTAGTAGGCGCCCCGGGGCACGTCGACGTTGTTGAGCACGACGCCGAGCAGTCGCCCGCCGGACTCGGCGAGCACTTCGACAGCTCGCCTGGCCAGATCACGTTCGGTCCGAAAGCTTCGGAGCACCAGGACGACACCGCGCCCCGCGCGGCTCAGAACGGTTGCGTCGGTGACGTTGACGGCCGGCGGGCTGTCGATGATCACTTGGTCGAACTGGGCTTCGAGGTGGGCCAGCAGCGCGTTCATCCGGTCGCAGCCGACGAGTTCGGCGGGGTTCGGCGGGGTCGGGCCGGAGCACACCAGGCTCAGGTTGGGGACGTCCGTTTCCCGGATGACGTCTTCCGGGCGCGTGGCACCTTCCTCCACGAGCAGGTTGGTGAGGCCGGGGATCTGTTCGGTTTCAAACACCTTGTGCAGGGCGGGCCGCCGCATGTCGGCATCGACGAGCAGCACGCGCTTGCCCGTCTGGGCGATAGCAGCCGCCATGTTGACGGCGCACAGGGTCTTTCCTTCGGATGGCGAGGGGCTGGTGACGAGGACGAGCTCGACCTCGTTTGCCGCCAGGGAGAAGGACAGGGCGGTGCGGATGGAGCGGAACGCTTCGGCGGCCGGGGAGCGCGGAGACTGGGGCACGGCGAGCGCCACGCGGGAGTGCTTGCGCCGGGCTGCCTGGAGCTCGGGGATTTCGGGCACGTAGCCGAGCAGGTTCAGGCCGAGTTGTCGGGCCACGTCCTCCTTCGTCTTCAGGGTGGTGTCGAGGATGTCGAAGAGAAAGGCGAGGCCGACCCCGACGGCGAGCCCGAGCACGGAGGCGAGGCACATCACGAGGGTCTTCCGGGGCTTGGCCGGTTGCGTCTCCGGCTTCGGGTGCCCTTCGATGGCGATGGTTTCTCCCTTGAGCGACGTCTCGTTGACGATGCGGATCTGGTCGATCCGGTCGCGGATGCTCTTCCGCGTCTGCCGCTTGTCTTCGAGCTGGTCTTTCAGTTCCTGGAACTCGAGCCGGAGGTCGGTGAACTTCCTCCGCCGCTCCCGCTGCTCTTCGACTTCGGCCTGGCGGAGCGTGCCCAGGCTCTTCGCCGCGCTCAGTTCTTTCTCGACGCGCCCCTGGATGCGGTCCACTTCCTTGGCGATGCTTTCGTCGATGACGGCGAGTTTCGCCCGCAGCGAGATGACCTTCGGGTGCTTTTCCCCCCAGTTCTTGAGCAGTTCCCGCAGCTCCTGATCCCGCGCCATTCGTTCCCACCGATATTCCTTGATCAGCGGGCTCTTGATGACGTCGGGGGCGTTTTCGAGGGACCCGGTCTCTCGGGCCTTCTTGATCTCGGCCAGTCGGGTCTGGAGTTCGGACCAGGTCTGCCGAGCTTGCTCGAGGCTTTGCTCCTTCTCCTTCAGCGTGCTGGCCACGGTGTCGTAGTTCTTGTCGAACGCGTCGACCCCCTCTCGGTACTTGAAGCTGCGGATCTCGTCGGTCAGTTCGTCGACGGTGACGTCGAGTTCGTCCTTCTGCCGCTGGAGTTTCTGGAGTGCTTCCTCGGCGCGCTGACTCTTCTGGTCGCCGTAGTCGCGCACAAACTCCCTCACGTGCCAGTCGAGGATCTCGGCGCCCCTCTTGGGGTCCGGCCACAGGAAGGACACGTCGACCAGGAAAGTTCGGCGGACCCGGCTGACGCTGAAACGCCCCTTGAACCCCTGGAGGGGGTTCGCGGCATCTCGGAAGCCCGGCTTCTTTCCGATCCCGAAGTGGTTGAACGTGCGCTCGGTGAGCCGGTCGGTGGTGACCAGCCGCATCTGGGTCTCGATGAAGCTGGCCTGGGGCCTGGCGGCGAGGGTCGTTTCGTCGACAACCTGGGCGAACGGGGTGACGGCGGTATCGCCGGGCGAAATGCGGAGCTGGGCGCCGGACGAATACAACGGGGTCCGGGTGAAGACCCACAGGCCGGCCAGGGTGACGAGGACGAGGAAACTGCTCACCACAAGCCAGCGCCGGGTGCTGACCACGCGGAGGTAATCGCGCAGGGTGGTCTCGGGCGCGTGGAACTCCTGCGGCTGTTGCGGGGCGCGGGGGGCGGGGATGTCGGGGCCCGGCCTCGGGGCGCCGCCGGCATCTGCGGTGTGGTTCGGGCCCATCGAGGTCACCTGCTGCTAGTTGTTCAGGTTCCAACCGACGCCGATGTGGAAGATGCTCTTGAACCCCTCCCACAAGGTGAGCCAGACGCGCCGGCCGGTGGTCT
>JAWODX010000123.1:0-2926 GCA_046483085.1 Planctomycetota bacterium | reverse complement strand
CATCAAATCCACTTCCCGGTCCTGGGGAAGAGCCCGGCATTCCAGGTACGCACCCATTGCGTTTATATCCTTAAAAGAAATAATGTCGTCTTCGGAAACAGCTACATTTTTCACTACTTTTCTATTATGCCCGTCGTAATGCATACACCCTACATTAATCTTTTTAATCTTTACTCCGTGGTCCATAATTTTAAGTATATCCGAAGGGCCTTCAAAAAGAATTATACTATCCTCCTCTTTCAGGGTTTCGAGCTCCTCGAAGGAGACGGCCCCGTCGCCGTCGGCGTCGGCACTGGCCACCCCGTTCCACAGGGTCGGGGGGACCTCGTCGGGGACCAGCTTGCCGTCGTTGTTCCGGTCGAACCGGAAGAGGAACCGGCCGTGGCCGCGGGGGCGGCGAGTCGGTCCCCGCCGGTTGCGGGGTCGACGGAACCGCTTCACGCGCTGTCGGACCCGCTCGAACGACGCGTCCCATTCCTCGAATTGTTCCGGCGTGAGGATGCGCTTCATGTCGCTGCGCAGCGCCTGGTGGATCTCCGCGACCCGCCCGGCCGTGTCGCGGCCCACGGCCCGGAGCTCGTCCAGCCGGCGCTCGACCGCGGCGCGCACCTCGGCCGCCTGGTCGTCCGACAGGTCGCACCGCTCGGCGATGCGGGCGGCGATCCGCGCCCCGGCGCCCGGCGGCGGCGGGCCCGCCGGCTCGCCGCGCGGGCCGAACAGCAGCACCCCGCCCACCCCCAGCGCGATCCCGCTCAGCAGGATCACCGCGCCCAGCAGCAGGGTCGGCCAGGTCCGCGCCCGCGGGTGTGTTCGAACGGCTTTCTTCTCCGTGTCGTTCACCATAGCGAGATCACCTCGAACGGAGCCCAGAGTTCGGTCATCGGGTCGCCGCCGTTGGCGAGGGTCAGCCCGGCGATGAGCATGACGGCCGCCGCGATCGCCGAGCCCGCGGCGAAGACCGACAAGGCTCGCATCCGAGCCCGGCCGGGCGCCGCCAGCCGGAGCATCACCCGGTCGGCCACGCTGCCCACCGCCGGCTCCTCGCGTCGCGCCGCCCCGGCCAGCTTCTCGATCGCGGTCAGCTCGTCCATCCCAGTGCCTCCAACAGGTGCGCCCGCTCGGCGATCTCGCGGAGCCGGCCGCGGGCGCGATACGCCCGCATCTTCGCCGCGTCCTCCGTCCAGCCGGTCTGCTCGGCGATCTCCTTCATCGTGCTCCCTTCGAGATACGCGAGCGTCAGGACGAGCCGGTCGTCGGGGGCGAGCTGCGCGAGCAGCCGGTCGACGATCTCGGCCGCGGCCGCCGGGTCGATCGGGTCCGACGCCGCGGCCTGCGGCGCCACGTCGTCCAGGCGGGCCGTATCGCTCTCGCGGCCCCGCCGCCTCCAGAACCGATACCCGACGCGGGTGCCGATGCGGCGGAGCCAGTGGAGGAACGGCGCCTCGCCGCGGTACGTGTTCAGGCTGAGATAGGCCTCTACAAACACGTCCTGGGTCAACTCCTCGCACTGCCCGCGGTCGCGGGCGAACCGCCACATGAGCCGGGCGATGGGGGTCTCGTACCGTTCGACGAGTCGGCGGAACGCGTCGTCGTCGCCGGCCAGCGTCGCCTCGATGTCCGACCTGTCGCCGTCTTCCACGCCCGTCCCTTGTTTGCGTGGCTCGCGGTCATCGCCCTGCGCCTGATTGTACTTCGACTTCGGTTCCCTTGCGAGCCCGTCCCGCCGAGCCCCGGCCGCGTCGGAACCCACGAGCGCCGTCGGGTTCCTGACGCGGCCGGTGGGGACGGCTCGGACCGGAGCCGGAGGGGGCTATTCCTCGTCGCCCTCGAAGCCCTTCCCGCGGCGGGGGCCGCGCCCGGGATGCATCCCGCGCCCAAACCGGCCTCTCCGCCGGCGGAAGTCCCCGCGCTTCTGGCGCTGCTCGTCGGTCAGAATCTGGCGGATGTTCTTTCGGGCCTCGGCGAGGATGCTGTGGATCTTCTCGCGCTGCGCCTCGCTGAGCCCCAGGCCGTGTTTCTGCCGGAAGGCCTCGATCTTCTTGCGCTGCTCCGGGGTCAACACGCCCTGGATCTCGCCCCGGAGATTCTTGAGGATCTCGCGCCGCTGCTCGGGGGTCTCGGCGTCCCGGAGTTTCTCGCGCAGACCTTTTCGCAGCCGGGCCATCTTCTCCCGCTGCTCATCCGTCAGGTCCAGGGCTCTTCCGCCGCGGCGCCGCAGCATGCCAAATCGCGCCCCGGGTCCGCGGCGCATCGTTCGCCCGGGGCCGCGCCCGCGCCTGCCTGCCCGCGCCTCCTTCAGCTTCTCCAGTTCTGCGAGCTGATCCTTCGTGAGGAGCGCCCGGATATCCTGCTGGAGCTGCTGCATCACCTCGCGCCGTTTCTCGGGCGACTCGGCGCCCTCGAGCTGCTCCCGGGCGGCCTCGCGGAGCTCCTGGATCTTCTCCTTCTGCTTCTCGCCCAGGTCCAGCTCGTCCGTGAGCCGTCCCATCATCAGGCGCGGAGGATGCGCTCGCCGCGGCCCGCGGCCTCTGCCACGGCCGTTGCCTTCCCCGCCTGGCGCCGGGCTCGCGAACATCGCGAACGCCAGCACCGCCGGGATCGCCCACATCGATACGCTCTTCATCGTCCGACTCCTTTCTGGTTGATGTGTCCCAAAAAACCCTGCGGAATCACTCGAGCGTTCACCTTTCTAGTGCGCGAGCACCGGACTTGGTAACGCCCTTTCTGCTCACCGACACCCCGCAACCCGTACAGTCTGACGGCTCACGTGAGCCGCCGAACTGCGCATGTTTCCCATAAGCGACTGCGTTGCAAAGAGCTATGGCGAATCCGTACACTCTGACGGCTCACGTGAGCCCTGGGTGAGAGAGCGCAGAACCGTGGAATAGCCGAACATTTCGGCGAGCGGCACATGAGCTTCAATCAC
>JAWODX010000053.1:0-4515 GCA_046483085.1 Planctomycetota bacterium | reverse complement strand
TGCATTAACACCTTGATCGATTGCAGCTTTACCAAGAATATACGCTGCCAAAACAACACCCTGCCCACCAATTCCACAAAAACGAGTGACAGCTTCTCAATGCGTCCCGATGCTCATGCAGGGCGGCGGGTCGGGGATCGTCGGGGGCGGACCGGTCAGCGAGTCCAGGTCGTAGTCGCGGGCCATCTCGTAGTAGGTGACCACGTTCTCGACGGGGCAGTCGAACTGGACCACGTTCGACGCGCGGAACACGTACCCGCCGTTCCACGCGCAGCACTTCATGAGGAAATCGACCTCGCGGCGCACGTCGTCGATCGTCCCGCGCGGCAGGGTCCGCTGCACGCTGCCGCCGCCGTCGAGGGTCAGCCGATCCCCCCAGTTCCGCTTGACGATCGCCGGGTTGACGCACTCGGGCTGGAGCGGGTTGAGGATGTCGAACCCGATCTCGATCAGGTCGCCGATGATCGGCGTGACGTTCCCGTCGGAATGGAAGAAGAAGACGATGTCGGGGTTGACCTCGCGGGTGGCGTCGATGATCCGCTTCCAGGCGAGCTTGTCGAGCCGGCGCCACTGGTCGGGCGGGACGATCATCCGGCTCTGCATCGCCACGTCGCCCCAGTACTGGAGCATGTCGACGCCCGCCTCGGCCGACGCGCGGCAGCAGGCGATGTTGTAGCGCACGATCCGGTCGTAGATCGCCTCCACCCACGCCGGGTTCGCCAGGTAATCGCAGAGAAAATTCTCGAACCCGCGCATCCGCCACGACTGCTTGAACGGATGCACGCCGCTCGAGCCCGTGACCCAGTAGCCCTGCTCCTTGTACCGGCGCACCCGGTCGGCGGCGTCGGCCGGCAGGTGCACGCGCTCCTCGGTCGGCCAGTCGAAGCTGTCCAGGTCGTCGTTCTCCGAGAACGGCCCGTCGATCCATTGCAGGTACGTCTTCGCGTCGTTCGCCCGCTCGACCACGCCCCAGTGGTCCTCGAACGTGAACTCGTCGCGGACCACGGCGGGGCCGCTGCTCCCGAACGGCCCGCTCACCTCGCCGTTCACCCGCTCCTCGTACTCCGGCCAGTCGGTCCGGACCCCGATCCCCCGGTTCATGTCCGCGCCGAGGATCTGCTCCACCTCGCGGCCGGTCTCGACCCCGTAGTGCTTCTTCACCGTGTCCATCAGCTCGCTGCGCCAGTTGATCTGGATCGGGACCTGGTCGGGCTTCTCCAGGTTCAGCGTGGCCGTCATCCGCTCGCGGGGCGTCATAGAGCATCTCCTTTGTCACCAAGTCCGCCGGTAGGGTAGTCGCCGGCCGCCGCGCCGTCAACAGGAGATTCGCGGCGTCCCGCGGCATCGGGTCCGTCAAGGTATGATGGTTTGGCCGAGGGCGCGACCGGGTTCGTGGCAAAGGTGTATGCGCCCGCCGGAGTGGAGGTTCGGCCCCGTGTGCCCCGCGGGCGGTGGGTGCGACACGTCGGTGAGCCCGCTGCACAGGCCCAGTGCGCGGGATCGTACGGCGTGGATCGGTGCTGCCGGGGGCAAGTGTCCGTCTGTCCGGACAGACGGACACTTGCCCCCGAGCCCCGCCCTCACTCAATGAGACCGTTCGCGTCCGGCACCGGCCCGCTCCGCTCGCAGGCCACACGCGCCCCGCGCGTTACCCTAACCTGTCGGCAGAGGGGGAACCCGATACAGACCCCGATCCGCACTCGGACGAAGCGGCGCTCCCGCCCTGCGCCACGTCGATAACCATAATCCGTTGACGCACCCGCGGCATCTGATCGGCGGGGGCGGCTTGCATCTTGGTTTGGCGCTCCGGTATAATTCTGGCGGATGTCAGGCAAGTATTGTTACCAGTATCCCCGTCCTGCGGTCACGGTTGATGTCGTGGTGTTGAGCCGTGACGGGGCCGTTCTGTTGATCAAGCGGAAGAACGAGCCGTTCAAGGGCCGGTGGGCCTTGCCGGGCGGGTTCGTCGACGAGGACGAGCCGCTGGAGGCGGCCGCCGCACGGGAACTGGAGGAGGAGACCGGTCTACGCGGAGTCGCGCTCCGCCAGCTCCGGGCGTACGGCGACCCCGGCCGCGACCCGCGCGGCCACACGGTCTCCGTCGTGTTCCTGGCCCAGCTCGACTGCCGGGCCCGGCCACGCGCCGGCTCCGACGCGACCGAGGCGGCCTGGCATCCGACAGACGCGCTCCCCCCGACCGCGTTCGACCATCAACAGATCATCGCGCACGGCGTCGAGGTAGCCGGACCACACAACCAGAGATAGGACCCCCGATGGCCAAGATCCGGTTCAAGTGCACCTGCGGCAAGATCCTCGTGGTCGACGACCAGCACGCGGGCAAGGTCGCCAAGTGCCCCAACTGCGGACAGCCGGTGCGCGTTCCCACCCCCGGCGCCGCCGAAGACACCCGCTCCCAGCAGGAAGCGAAGCGCGAGATCAGCGAGCTGACGGAGGAGTACGAGAAGCTGTCGGCGGCCCGCGAACGCCGCGAGCGGCTCGAGCAGGCCCTCGCCGAGATCAGCAAGGAGCGGCGCAAGCGGGTCGCCATTGTGAGCGCCTCGGTGTGCGGCGCCCTGCTCCTCGTCTGGATCCTCTACTCCATCTTCCGGACCTATGGCCCCAACGTCGGACGGATCAGCAGCTACCCGGCGGAGATCCGGCCGATCGTCCGCGGGCTCAAGCGGAGCGACCCGCTCGTCCGGGCGGCCGCGACGTGGGAGCTGGCCGACCTGACCGGCGACGAGTACCTGCTCATCCTGGAGCAAATGGTCGAGGAGGACCGCCCGGTGCCGCAACTGATCGCGGCCCGGACCCTCCTCCGCGTCGCGCCCGACCGGGTGGCGTCGATGGCCGACCCGCTGCTCGAGGATTCCGAGCTGGACGTCCGGATGACCGCCGCCTTCGTCAGCGCCCTGGGAAAAGCCGGTGAGGTGACGCCCGAAACACTCCGGCCGTATATGGCCCGCGCACTCGCCGGCCGCTCGGCCTGGGCGACCTGGTTCGAGAGCCTGGGGCCCGACGGCCCGTCGGCGGAGGACGTGCGCGAGCACCTGCAGGCCCGGTGCGAGAGCTCGGACGAGGACGTGCGGGCGGAGGCCGCCTGGATGATCGCCGCCGCACTCGGCCCCGACCCGATGATCCTCCCGCTCATCCGCGATCCGTCGCCCGAGGTCCGGCGCAGCGCGATCCACGCCGCGGGCCTCTTCCTCACCGACGCGGCGTACGACGAGATCGAGTCGGACGCCGAGCTGCGCGAGCGGAACAAGCTGCTGGTGAACGTCGGGATGCGCATCGCCCCCGAGTCCCCGCTCGCCGTCCGCCGGGCCGCGGCGATCGCCGTCGCCCACAACGGCCGCGACTGGTCGGCGAACCTGCTCGCACGCGCGCTGGCGGACCGCGACTGGTTCGTGCGGTTCGCCGGCGCCAAGGGCCTCGAGGCGCTGACCCCCGCCCTCGCCCTGCAGGCGGCCCGGGACGCGGGCGTGTCGGACGACGACAGCGAGTGGGTCTGCCGGGTCATCGGCCGGATCAAGCGGAAGGCGGCGGGGGTCGACTCGTGAACCGCGACACGCTGATCCGCAGGCTGGAGCGGACGGGCCAGGAGGCCGTCGCGCGCCACCTTGAGCAGCTCGACCCGCCGGCGCGGGAGCGCCTGGAAGCGCAGCTCGCCGGCTTCGACTACGCGCTCGTCGAGCGGCTGGCCTCCGTGGCGAAGGCCGGCGGGCCGCCCGGGACCGTCGGCGAATTCGAACCGGCGCCGGTCGTCCCCCTGCGTCGACCGCCCGAAGAGATCGACGCCGCCCGGCGCGCCGGCGAGGAGGCGATCCGGGCCGGCACGGTCGCCGCGTTCGTCGTCGCGGGCGGGCAGGGCTCGCGCCTGGGCTACGACGGGCCGAAGGGCTGCTACCCGATCGGCCCGCTCAGCGGGAAGTCGCTGTTCCAGATCCACGCGGAGAAAGTGCTCGCCGCCGGCCGCCGCTACGGCGCCGACATCCCGCTCTACGTGATGACCAGCGGGACGAACGACGCCGCGGTGCGCCGCTTCTTCGAACAGAACGACCACTTCGGGCTCGCCGCCAGGGATGTGTTCTTCTGCCGCCAGCGCATGATCCCCGCGTTCGACCAGAGCGGCCGGTTCCTCCTCGAGGCGCCCGACCGGGTGTTCGTCAACCCGGACGGCCACGGCGGGTCGTACCACGCGCTGTCGGCGAGCGGGGCGTTCGACCACATGGCCGGCCGGGGGATCGAGCGGATCTCGTACTTCCAGGTGGACAATCCGCTCGTGCCCGCGGTCGACCCGCTGTTCGTCGGCGAGCATGTTCGGCGCGGGTCCGAGATGTCGAGCAAGGTCCTGGAGAAGCGCGACGCCCTGGAGAAGCTCGGCGTGTTCGGCTACGTGGACGGCGAGCTGCGCGTCGTCGAGTACAGCGACATGAGCGAGGAGCTCCAGCGCCGGCGCCGGCCGGACGGCTCGCTCCGATACCGGTACGGGAGCATCGCGGTCCACGTCATCGA
>JAWODX010000603.1:0-2817 GCA_046483085.1 Planctomycetota bacterium | reverse complement strand
GGAGCACCAGGCTCTGTCTGACAACCGGGCAGACAGGAATGTCCGCCCACCGAACCAGGCATTCAGCCGGTGGGACAGACATTCTTGTCTGCCAGAGGATGGCGGGCGCCCAGCCAATGGGTTGTCAGACAGAGCCCAGCCCGACAACCCTGCTTTTCCTGGCTGTCTGCGCTCCGGCAGCCCGGCGCAATGGCCGGGCAGGCAGAAATGCCTGCCCCACCGGCCAGAGTCCGCCGCGTCGGTGGGGCAGACATTCTTGTCTGCCACGACACAGGTGAAGAGTTCCGTACTGTGTTCCTCGCCCGTGCCTTACGCCGATCCGCTTGCGGCACTGTAGCGTTGTCGTGCTAGGCCGCCCGATTGTGGGAAATCCCGGTGGCGTCTCACGGATCTTTCCGAGGTTGTTCACCGGCCGCCGAGGGTGTAGACTACAGGCGATCCCGGGCGCCCGGCCTGTTTGCCGATCCAAGGAGGGCCACGTGCTCCGTTCCGCAACGTTCGTGCTCGTGCTGCTCGCGTGCACCCCGCTATTCGCAGGTGAATCATCCGACCTCGTGGTGCTCGACGGCCGGCGCAGCGTGTGGCGGACGTTCGTCCGCTGGCGGCGCCCGATCGTCCGGACCGAGGCGGGGACGCTGCGCGCGCTCAAGCTCCAGCGCTACTTCTGGATGTCGGCCGAAGATCCGAAGGGCAAGCCCATCCCGCCGTTCCCCGTCGAGCGCCCGCCCGACGAGTGGAAGACCGGCGGGTTCGACGATCACGACTGGTCCCGCGGCCGCTGCCCGGTCGGCCCGCGTTATCGCGACCCGAGGCGTTACCGCGCGTACATGTGGGCGGCGGGCAACCCCGCCCAGGTCGGCGCCATCTGTGTCCGGGGCCGGTTCAAGGTGACCGACCCGGCCCGCGTCGGCGGCCTCCGCCTCCGCGCCCGCTACCAGGGCGGGGTCGTCGCCTACGTGAACGGCACCGAGGTTGGACGGGGGCACATGCCCGAGGGTGAGATCGAGCTCGGCACCGTGGCCGAGCCGTACCCGGACGAGGTCTACGTCGGCCCGGACGGCGAGTTGATCACCGGCGCACCGGACCGGCGAACGAAGCCGGAGCAGAGGAGGCTGTATGCGCCGCGCAAGCGGCAGCTCGACATCGACGTGCCGGCGAAAGTCCTCCGCCGCGGCGTCAACGTTCTCGCCATCGAGGTGCACCGGGCGCCCTACCGGGATATCTACCGGACGCCGCCCAAGGAATACAAGGGCACGACCTACCGCCACTGGCCGAACCCCTGGCCCCACTGCCGGCTGCTCGGCGTCGAGCTCGCCGCAGAGCCCGGCTCGGCCGTCGAGGCGAACGTCGGCCGGCCGAGCGGCGTCCAGCTCTGGCAGCCGCTCCCGCACGAGACGGCCACCGGCTTCAGCTACGGCGATCCGTACGAGCCGCTTCGCCCGATGCGCCTCGTCGCTATGCAGAACGGCGCCGTCAGCGCCCGGGTCGTCGTCAGCTCGACCGAGGCGATCGAGGGCCTGAACGCGACGGCGGCGGACCTGAGACGCCGCGGCGACGAGGGTACCATTGCCGCCTCGTCCGTCGTCGTCCGGTTCGCGCTCCCCGACGGCCATCGCCTGGACCGGCTGGTCGAAGAGGCGTCGGCGCAGGTGCCCGTCCAGATGTTCCGCGCGGGCCGTCGCGGCCCGGAGACCCGGGCGGCCGTTCGGCCGGTGTGGTTCACGGTCCACGTGCCGGCCGACGCCGAGCCGGGCACGTATGCCGGCTCGGTGCGCGTCCGCGCCCGGGGGCTGGCCCCGGCCGAGATCCCGCTCCGCATCCAGGTCCACGGCTGGCGGCTGCCGGACCCGAGCGGCCTGGTCACCCACAACAACCTGTGGCAGTCGCACGAGACGAATGCCTACTACTACAAGGTCCCGCTCTGGTCGGACCGCCACTTCGAGCTGATGGAGCAGGGGCTCGAGCTGACCGGGCCGCTCGCCAATAAGCTCTGCATGGTCCCGCTCATCTGCCCGTCGTTCTGCTTCGGCAACGAGCAGTCGATGGTCCGGTGGGTGCCGGAGGGCGCCGGCTTCCGCTACGATTTCAAGGTCTTCGATCGCTACCTGGACCTGTACGCCCGGACCCTGGGCAAGCCGGCGGTGATGGTGATCGACGTCTCGCATCCCATTCATTCCAGCCGCCGGCCGAAGGATGGGAGCATCGTGGCGAAGGTGAGCAAGCTCGATCCCGAGACCGGCAAGATCGAGCGGATGGAGCGCCGGCTGAAAGGCGAGGCGGAGCTCGTCGCGTTCTGGAAACCCGTGCTGGCCGAGGTGAAGACGCGGCTCGAGAAGCGCGGCTGGTGGGACGCCACGCGGATCGGGACCGCGTCGGACTCCGGCCCGACGCTCGCCGAGGCGAAGGCGCTCAAGGCGATCTGGCCGGGCCGCGGCTGGATCTTCTCCGGCCACCCGAACACGAAGTCGGTCGGCCGCGGCACCGCGCCGGTCACCTGCATCGAGTGGGTCTGGGGCGCGGGGCGCATCTGGAAGCCGGGCGCCCGCCGCGGGGCCGGCTCGTATCCGAGGCCGTGGAAGGCCGGCCGGGTCGACCTCGCGTTCCCCCGGGCCGGGTCCGGGCCGTGCATGCTCCGCCAGAGCTACTCGCTGGCGGCCTATCGGCTCAACCCGGAGAAGACGCTGCAGTGCGGGCGGCAGGGGATCGGGCGCGTCGGCATCGATCTCTGGCGGTTCGAGGGGCCCGACGGCCGCCGGCGCCAGCTCGGCGTGCAGGGCGGCCAGTTCACGTTCAATGCCGGCGTCGCCTGGCTGCTCG
>JAWODX010000601.1:0-2601 GCA_046483085.1 Planctomycetota bacterium | reverse complement strand
TGGCGGGTGTAAAGCGATTCCACACGTGGGCGTTCCAACGCCTCTACCAGTACACTGAGTACAAGGATGAAATGTTCGGTCGCCGGCCTTCGCGCTCAGCCACTCGACGCGGTCATGCGGCTCGCCGTCCGGTTCGACCCGGACGCGGGCGGTGTCGGGCGACGGGGCCAGCGCGCGGACGCGGCGGGCCGTGACCGAGTCGGGCACGAAGACGGTCCGCACGAGCCGCCACAGTCCGGCTGCGGCGGGCAGGCGGTCGAGGTCGCCGGCGCCGAGGCGGAGGTACCCGCCCGGCAGCCAGTCGGCCCCCCGACGACCCGCCAGGTCCGCCAGCAGCGGGCCCGCGCCCTCAAACCAGAGGCGGTGGGCGTCGCGGATCGCCCGGAGCGCCTGCGCCGGTTCGGTATCGCCCTTCACAAGTGTCAGGTCGACACGCGGCTGCGAGGCCAGCAGACGCAGGAAGGCCCGCGTGTCCGCAAACAGGCCGGCTGCGATGACGGCAACGTGCACGAGCGTCCTCCGGGTCGGGTCTCAGTAACCGATGTAGTTGAACAGGGACAGGCTGAGCAACTTGGCCGCCGAGGCCAGGGTCATCTCGTAAAGCGTCTGCCGCCGGGCCAGGTCGGTGGCCGCCTGCACGATGTCGGCATTCTCGATGGCGTAGGTCTGGTCCTCGGTCTGCTGCTGCCGGGCCTCGAGCCCCTCGTCGAGACCGGTCATCCGTCCGATGCTCGATCCGATCGAGGTGCTGGCCAGGGTCAGCGTTTGAGATACCTCGCCCACGAGGGCGGTCATGTCGCCGAGCCGCTCCAACTGCTCGTTCTCCGGAAGGTTCCGCGTGTTGAAAAGGACATCGCGGACGGCAATCAGTGCCGAAAACAGGTCCGCCGTACCGGGCACGCGAACCGCCTCCAGGCCGGTCCGCTCGACGCCGGTGCAGTCGACGTACAGGGTGCCGCCCGTCGCGGGGTCGGTGACGGCGAGGTTGGCGTCCGCGAAATCGATCGCGGTGGTCGTCGCGCCGTCGTCGAGCGACACCTCGCCGGTGGCCTGGATGCCGACCGTCCCCTGAAAGGCGGGGTTCAGCCCCGACGTGTCGACGTAGACGCGGTCGCCGTCGGCGCTGGTGACGCAGACGTCGGTGTCGCCGGGCGTATACGCGACGTCGGTGCCGTCGTCGAGACGCAGGGTCTGGTTCGGCGCGTCGATGGTCAGCGTGTGGCCGTTGCCAAGGACGGTGTCGCCGTCGGCGCTGGAGGCACCGGCGGCGATGCCGCTCGTCCCGAGGTAGGTCGTCGTATCGTGCGTCACGGTCAGCCAGACGTTGCTTCGAACGGTGCTGGTGCCGGCGCCGGGGGCGGCGCCGGTGTCGCCGTAGAACTCCGGGGGCTCCCGCTCGTTGCTGCCGAAGACCTGCTCGCCGATGAGCACGGTGGCCTGGTCCACGCCCGGCGCCACGGGGGCATCGACGCCGTCTCGGTCGCCCACGTAACGGACGGCCGCGATGGAACCGTTCTCGGCCACGGTCTCGTAGGGCGCCGTGCGCGTCTGGCTGCCGCCGAACAGGTAGCGCCCGCTGTGGCGCGTGTCGGCCAGCGAGACGACTTGCTCGAGCAGCCCGTCAATCTCCTGGGCCACCGGCCGGCGGTCGGCGGTGGAATACGTCCCGCTGCCGGCCTGGGTCACGAGTTCGCGGACGCGGGCCATGATTTCGGATATCTGCGACAGGACGCTGCTGGCCACGCTGAACGAATCGTTGATGCGGCCGATGTTCTCGCGGTAGGTGGCGAGGCCTCCGCCCTCGGCCCGCAGGCCCAGCAGCCGGAACGCCTCGGCAGGCGAATCCGAGGCACGGCGAAGGCGAACCCCGCTGGACACCATGTCCTGGAGGCGAGCCAGTTCGGCGGTATGCTCGCCGATGGCGAGCCGCGCCGTCTCGAACATCGACCCCAATCCACTCATCGCTCCATCTCCCTTCGCCCGGGCCGCACAACCTCTCACAGAAGTTCCATCAGGGTCTGGTGGGCCCGGTCAATCGCATTCAGGTACTTGGCCATGCTCTGGTACATGCGCTCCAGCACGAGCAGCACGGCCGCCTGCTCGTTGACGTCCACGCCGCTGATCTCCTCGCGTTGGCGATCGAGTTCCGTGAGCAGGTCCTGGAGCGAGTCGCGGCGAGCCTCGCGAAGAGACACCTTGTACCCCAGCGACGAGACCACGCTCCGAAACGCATCCGCCGGCACGTCGTTTCCCAGGTCCGCGATCGGCTCGCTTCCGACGTCGGCCAGGCGGCGCACGTTGAGGTTATCCAGGCCCGCCGACCCCAGCGACGTGGCCAGGCGCGAGGCGGACGCAAGCACCCGGTCCGTCACCGCCATCGTCCGCGCCGAGGTGCCCGAGAAGAGCGTGTTGATGCCGGCGGCCGCCAGGAACCCCGTCGTGTCGGACCGGGCAATCGCCTCCACCGTGAACTGCTCGCCGGCGTTGAGCGTGCCGTGGCCGACCGCGATGTCGATGCCGCCGGCGAACTGGAGCGGGTCGCCGGCGGCGTAGCCCTGGCCGACGTTGAGCGTGCGGAGCAGGCTGCCGCCCGCGTCGCGG
>JAWODX010000572.1:0-4293 GCA_046483085.1 Planctomycetota bacterium | reverse complement strand
TGTAGTACATCTCGGTCCGCTCGCCCTGGAGCTGCTCGACGTGGGCGAACTCGGGATGTTCGCGGGCGATGAACCCGCCGAACCCGTCGGCCAACCGCTGCTCGGGCGAGCCGTAGCCCTCCTCGCTGTGCGTCTGGTATTCGTAGCCGACGTCCTCATCCCAGGGGTGGCAGTGGAACTTGCCGATACCGAACGTGCGGTAGCCGAGCCGGCCCATTGTGCGAGCGAGGTACGCTCCGCACCGCCCCTCCATCGTGCCGGCCTGTTCGTCGGTCGGCGCGTTGCAGCCGTTCGTAAACTGGGCGGTGGTCAGCGGATCGCGCCCGGTGCGATACGTGTAGCGAGCGGGGACGCAGACGGGGCAGGTGCTGTAGCCGTGGGTGAAGCTGACGCCGCGCCGGACGAGCCGATCGAGGTTCGGGGTGTAGATGTGTTCGTTGCCCAGGGCGGCGATCGTGTCGAACCGCTGCTGGTCGGTCATGAGGAAGAGGACGTTCGGTCGGGCCATCGGGGTTTCCTTTCGCGGTCCGTTCTTCGGGCGCTCCGGATTCTATGCCGGGCGCGCCGGGGCGTCAAGCCGGGCAACGGCCTTGACGCGGTCAAGTCCTCGTCTAGAATCGGGCCGGTTGCGGGGACTTTTGTGCGCGGCGATCCGGCGGCCGCGCCCGATCATCGGACGGGAGGTAGCCCATGCCGATCCAGCTCAGGTGCAGCGGTTGCGGGGCGACGCTTCGTGTGGGTGACGAGGTGGCGGGCAAGAAGGTGAAGTGCCCGAAGTGCGGCGAGGTGTTCCGGGCGCCGGCGGCCGGGGACGCGGGCGCGGACCCCGAACCGACTCGAGCCCCGTCGCCAGAGGGCGCGCCATTGCGGGAGGAACCGCCGTCGGCGCCGCGTCCTCCGACGGGCGGGGCGGACCACGTGGTCAGCATCCCGCTCTACATCATCCTGACGCTCGTGACCTGCGGGATCTTCAACCTGTACTGGAATTACCGGCAGATGCTGGCCTGCAACGACCTGGTCGGCCGGCGGGAGTTCAAGTGGCTCACCTGGTTCCTGCTCTCACTCGTCACCTGCGGCATCTATCACATTTATTACCAGTACAAGATGGGCTCGGTCATCGTGGAAATCCAGCGGAAACAGGGTGCGAAGCCGCAGGAGAACCTGCCGGTGATCGGCATCATCCTGACCATCTTCGGGTTGTCCTTTGTGGTCGACATCATCCACCAGAGCCACATCAACCGGCTTGCCGGCTGAGGCCCGGCCGTCCGGCGCGTGGGAGTCGATGCTCCGGGCGCCCGCGCCGCGGGTCGTCCTGCGCTGTACCGCCGCAGTCGCGGTCGCCCTGCTCCTCGCGGCGGCGCTCGCCCATTGGGCGACCGGCGCCGACCTCGTCTCCCTCCTGCCGGAACACACCCTCTGCCCCTTCCGCGCGATCACCGGGCTCCGGTGCCCCGGGTGCGGGATGACGCGGGCGATGCTCTCGCTGGCGCAGTGGCAGATCGCCCGGGCGGCGCGGTTCAATCCGCTGTGCTTCCCGCTGTTCGCCGTGATCGTTGTGTACGCGGTGCTCGGGCGGGTCCCGCTGTGGCGGTCGCCCTGGTGCGAGTGGGCGGCTGTGATCGTGGTCCTCGCGTTCTGGGCTTACCGGCTGACCACATGAGCCGGCTCCCGTACTGAAGCTCCGGCTCCCGCGTGTTCTTCGGGCGGGTCTGACGCCGCTATTTCCACAGAGCGAGGGTAACGGGGCCGGCGAGGCCGAACCGGACGAAATTGTACTCGTCGGTCCACGTCTCGACCGGTGCTTTCGACCGGTCGGTCCACGATTTCCGGCCGCGGAAGCTGTCCGGGCCGACGCTGTACAGCTCGCCGTCGCAGTGGTGATGCGGCCCGAGCAGGTTGCGGCAGCTCCCGGTCAGCTCGACGGTGACGTCGTTCCGGCCGGCCGTCAGCAGGTCGCCGACCTCGAACTCATACGGGCGCCACGCCCGGGTCCCGGCGTGCTCGCCGTTCACGTGGACCTTGGTGACGACCGCGTCCGGCGGGTCGAGCCGGACGGTCGCCCCCTTCGCCTTCTTCAGGTCGTCTTCGGAGAGGACGACCTGCTGGCTGAGCCGGACGGCGCCGGCGTAGAACGGGAGCCCCTGGGCGACGAGGTCCTTCGACTCGGCCAGACCCCACGGGTCGCCGAGCACGAATGGGCCGGCGGTCCGGACCGCCCGCCGCTGCAGCGCCTTCCACTTCGACTGCGAGCGGACGTGGAACGCGCCGAGGACGTAGATGCTCTCGATCTCGGGCCCGTAGCGGAGCCGGTTCTTCTCCGCCGGCGGGAGGGCCTCGGACTCGATCCGCTCGCGCCGCTCCTCCTCGCCGTGGACCACGCAGCGAAGGACCACGTCGTTCCGGTCCTGCGGGCGGACCAGGTGCGACACGTCGAGCCGGCGGAATGAGGTGTCGCGCCACGGGCCGAGGTCCGGAGTGGGCGACTCCTCCGACCCGGGCCCGATCACCGGCAGGCCGTTCATGGTGATGTCATACGCCTCCGGCCGCTCGACGGTCAGGTGCACGAACTCGGGCAGTTTCTCGTGGAAGTCGGCATGGAACGAGTAGCGGAACTCGCAGACCTCGGACCCCGGCACGTGCCGCAGGTTGTCCTGCACGGTGAGCACCGGCATCGGCGGCGACCAGACGCCGTCGCGGACACGGTACGCGCACCGGTCGACGGTCAGCGCATTCGGCTCGGTCCGCTCGAGCTGCCACGCGTCGTTCAGCTCGATGTCGCGGACGACCGCCCGCTTCCGGGCCCGGACCGTCCCCGGGCGGCGGCGCGGATGGAGGACGAGCAGGTGCGAGCCCATCGGCTCGAACGTGAGCTCGGCCTCCCGGGCCTTGCCGCGCTTCCGTGTCTTGAGCGGCTCGACCTCGCCGGTCGCCGGGTCCCAGCGCTCGAGCCGCCCGCTCTTCGGCAGGCGGACCGTCGCCTCGGTCCGCGTCTCCCGGCTGGTGTTGGCGAGGAAGAAGATCTGCTGCGAGCGGTCGTCGCGCTGCTGGACGTAGATGTGGGCGGCGTCCTCGCGGTCTTCGTCGAGCACCTGGATGCGCGGCTCGACGACCTTGGCCAGCTCGCGGGCGAGCGACTTCTGCCCGGCGTGGACGGCGTCGGCGAGCGTCTCGGCCGGCTCGTCGGACGGCCGGCCGTCCATGCGCCCGGGCGGCTTGCCCACCACGAGCACGGTCCCCTTGTGGTCCATGAACCGCTCGAGCAGCCGGACGGTCGAGCTCCGCAGGGTCGTGCACGGCGGGACGACCGCGACCTGGTATTCGCCGGACTTGACGCGGAGCGACCCCTTCGAGACGCGGCCGTACTTCGCCAGGATCGTCTCGTCGCCGAAGTCGAAATCCACGTGCATGCCGAGCAGGGTCTTCGCCACGTCGACCAGCTTGCGGTCCAGCCGGTCGACCGCCTTGCTCTCGTCGGGGTCGAACTCCGCCCAGGCGCTCTCGATCGTGTGGACGACGAGGACGTCCGCCACGTGCTTCCCCCGGGTCAGCATGTAGGTCAGGCGGGCGAAGTAGTCGTTCAGCAGCTTGTAATCGTCCCACCAGGGCTGCTGGACGTGGAGCGACGGCGGATAGTCGCGCTTCCGGCAGCCGCGGAGCGAGTAGAGCGACAGGTGCGGACAGACCAGGTCGATTCCCTGCACGAACTGCCACTCGGCGATCCACTTCAGCTCCTCGAAGCTGACGTCCCAACCCGAGCAGCCGAACATCTCGGACAGGGCCCGTCGCCCGCCGAACTGGTGGGCGACGCTGCTCACCTGCTTGCACAGCAGCGGGTCGCCGATCCGCCGGGACAGATGGTCGATCCCCGGGATCTGCATGAACTCGTAGTGCGGCATGACCGCCCCCACGTTCGCCATCTGCGAGGCGAGCCGGTCCTCGCCGTTGAAATGGCCGGTCAGGGCGATCCCCTTCTTCTCGCACCAGTCGAAGAGCTGGCGGGTGAACGACCGGACGAACAGCTCGGTGGCGGCGTGGAAGAAGTCGTATCGGAGCCGGGCCGACTCGGGCGTCTCCCGGACGAGGCGGAAGAGCTCGGGCAGCAGCTCGTAGCCCTTCTGCTCCTTGAAGAAGCCCGGCAGCTCGGTCGACCAGGGGACCGGCGAGCCCCACTGCGGCTCGTCGGTGAAGATCCCGGGGATCGTCTTGAACCGCCGGCGCAGGGCCTTGCGATACCCGTCGTATGTGTGCTTGACGAACGCCTTCACCGCGTGGGGGTTGAGCAGGTCGGTGTAG
>JAWODX010000559.1:0-4495 GCA_046483085.1 Planctomycetota bacterium | reverse complement strand
GAGGGACCGTGAGGGTAAGCCGATGAAGCGCCGGGCGCGGCGATTGAAGCGGGGGGCGGTCCTGCTCGGCCTCGGGGCCGCGGCGTGCGCGGTGTCCTGGCTCGCGCTCGATGCGGTCTTTCCCTTGCAGGAGGTGCGGCTCGTCGAGGCGCAGGCCGGCGGCTCGCCGTTCATCCTGGACCGGGACGGCGGCCTGATCGCGTGGCGGGTGGATGCGTCGGACGCGTGGCGCCTGCCGGTGGACGCGGCGCAGGTGTCGCCGTGGCTGGTCCGGGCAACCGTCGCCGCGGAGGACAAGCGATTCTGGGAGCACGCGGGGATCGACCCGCTCGCGCTGGCCCGGGCGGTCCGGCAGAACGTCACGACCTTCCGGCGCGTGTCGGGCGCGTCGACGATCACCATGCAGACGATCCGCCTGCTGCATCCGCGGCCGCGCACGTATCCGACGAAGTGCATCGAGACGTTCCGCGCGCTCCAGTTCGAGCGGGCGGCCTCGAAGGCCGACATCATTGGGCTGTATCTCAACCTGGCGCCGTATGGCGGGAACGTGGTCGGCGCGGAGGCCGCGGCGCGGCGGTACTTCGGGAAGCCCGCCGCCGACCTCTCGCTCGCCGAGGCCGCCCTGCTGGCCGGCCTGCCGCAGCGGCCGGCACGCTTCAACCCGCGGACGCACCTGGACCGGGCGCTCCGGCGGCGCGAGTTCGTCCTGGGCCGCATGCGGGAGCTCGGGCTGGCCTCCGATGGCGAGCTCGAGGCCGCGCGGCGGCAGCCGTTGACCATCTGTCCCGCGCCGTGCCGGACCGACGCGCCGCGCTTCGCGGACTATGTGCTGGCATTGCGGCGAGGGGAAGGCGGGGTCATTCGCACGACGCTTGCCCCGGGCATCCAGCGCGCCGCGCGAGGGGCCGTGCGCGAACACGCGAGGGAACTCGATGCGATGGGCATCGACGGAACCGCGGCGGTCGTCATCGGCGTGGAGCGGTCCGAGCTGCTCGCGATGGTGGGCACGGGCGACCCGGGAGACCCGAGAACCGGGTGGATCAACGGCGCGACGGTGCGTCGTCAGCCGGGGTCGCTGCTCAAGCCGTTCATCTACGCCGCGGCTTTCGACGCGGGCATCCTGACGCCGCGGTCGGTCGTCTACGACGTTCCGACGTCCTGGCGGGGCTACGCGCCGCGGAACATGGACCGCGGGTTCCTGGGCGCGATCCCGGCTGCGGAGGCGCTGTCCCGCTCGCGCAACGTGCCGGCCGTGCGGGTGCTCGGGCGGCTCGGCCCGTCGCGGCTGGCCGCTGACCTGAACCGGATGGGCCTGGGCCTGGCGGCGGCCGACGAGCGTTGCGGCCTGTCGCTCGCGCTGGGCACCGCGGAGGTCCGGCTGGTCGACATCGCCAACGCGTACGCCGCGCTCGCCCGGCTCGGTCGGTACCGGCCGCTGCGTGTCTTGGCCGAAGAGGAGCGATTCGAATCCCGGTCGGTCTGGTCATGCGGGGCGGCCTACCTCACCCTGCGTTCGCTCCGGCCGACGGACCGCGGTCGGCCGCTGCGGCTGGTGTGGAAGACGGGGACGAGCTGGAATCACCGCGACGCCTGGGCGGTGGCGGTCACCCGGAGACACGTGGTGGGGGTCTGGTGCGGCCGGCATTCGGGGCGGGAGCATCCGGCGCTCGTCGGGGCGGAGGCGGCGCTGCCGCTGGCGCTTGAGATCGCGGACCGGATTCTGCCCGGCGAGAAGCGGTGCTGGACTCGGCCGGCGGGGGTCGCGGTTCGCCGGGTCTGTGCGCTTTCGGGCGGCCTGCCGACAGGGGGCTGCCCGCACACCGTCTCGGAGGAGTACCTGCCGGGGGTGAGCAGCGAGGCGCCGTGTGCGATCCATCGGCTGGCCGCCCGAGACGGGAGCCGGCGGGTGGTCACGGTGTGGCCGAGGGACGTCGCGGATTCCCTCGCGTCGAGGAAGAGGGCGGAGCCGGCGGGGCGGCCGTCGATCGAGATCGTCTCGCCGGCGGACGGGGCGGAATACGTCCTCCCCGCGAGCAACCGGACGGCCGACCGCGTGCTGGACCTGACCGCCCGGTGCGGCCCGGACGGCGCGACCATCTTCTGGTTCCTGGACGGCGAGCTCCTGGCGCAGAGCTCGTGCGGAGAGTCGGCGCGGTGGCGGATGACGCCCGGCCGCCACGAGTTGATCGCCTGCGCCGCGAACGGCGCCTCGCGCCGCATCCAATTCTCCGTGGTGAGTGCGACCGCCGCCGGGGCGGCCTTGACCCCGTCTGTCAGTGGGAATCGGCCTGGTCGGCCACGCCCCGTGCAGCTTCCCTCGGCCACACCGGGACCAGAGGAGGATGGGCCACCAACGGCAGGAAGAGCCCGACGATGAAGAAGAGCAGCAGGCCTCCCGCGACGAGCATCGTCACGGTTGTCAAGACGCTGTGCTGGTTCTGGGAGAGCACGACACGGCGCGAGCGGTACGCGGCCGCCAGAGAGCCAAGGAACGCCAGGACGGCCAGGAGACCCCAGACGGGAACCGGGACGGCGAGCACGACCCGCGTGGCCCAGGGGAGCGGCACGCCGTTCGGCCCGAACCCGAGCTCCGGATACCAGGCACGGAACACAGGGACGAGCCGGGCGGGGATCAGGAGCACAAGCGATACGAGAAGCCCGGCGGCGCCGAGCTGGAGCGACGTGTGGCGCAGAATTCCGAGCAGCCGTTTCATTGCTCTCTGCGACCGCGCCATATCTGGTTTCTCGCCAACCGCCGCGAGTCACTCATCTGCCGAGCAACGCAGGTGCCGCGAACCAGCTCAGACTTAGGGGCTCTGACAAAACGGTGGGGCAGACATTCCTGTCTGCCGCGCAGCAGGCAAGAATGCCTGCTCCACCGAGGTTCTGTTTGACCGTCTTATTGCCGGCCTGGCTCCAGCCTGGGTGTGGGTTCGGCTCCGGTTCGGCTCACAGCCCTTCAATCGCGGCGAGGGCCTGTCGAATCCGCTTCCGGACCCAGGGGACGGGCTCGTGGGCCAGCGCCCTGCGCAGCGCCGGCAGCGAGTCCGCGTCGCGCATGAGGCCGAGCGCCTCGGCCGCGGCGGCCCGCATGTTCTCGTCGGACCAGAGCTCCGTCCCGTACTTGCGGTGGTCGAGGGTCGCCGGGCGGCGGATCCGGAACAGGCTCGCCCGGAGCTTCGGGGCGCTCGCCGTGTCGCCCAGCATGCCGAGGGCGAGTGCGGCGCGGCGGCGGACCGCCATGAAGCTGTGGTCGAGGAGCTCGCGCAGCCGGGGGATCGATTGTTTGTCCCTGACCACGCCGGCGGCCTGCGCCGCCTCGGCCAGCATGTACGGGTAGCTCCTCGCCAGCGACTCCCGCACCGCGTTCGTCACCGCCTCGTCGCCCGGCCGGGCGATCGCACAGAGCGAGCGGAGCAGGGACATCCGGTGCCGGCTCCCGCAGTACTCGCTTCCCATGGCCTCGGCGAGCGCGGGCGCGAACTCCGCCCACCCGGCGTCGGCGGCCATCTGGCCGACCATGCAGGCGCCCGACATCCAGTGCCCGCCGGCCACCGCCGGGTTCTCGGCGTCGTACTTCCAGCCCGTCTCGCACGCCGAGTCCCGCGCGACCTTCAGCAGCAGCGGCCGCGCCCGGGCCCGGTCCGTGTTGTACAACGCGATGAGCGCGTGCTCCTTGACCCCCTTCGCCTTGCACAGCTCGCGGTCGAAGGCCACGGCGTGTACCGCGTCGAAGGCCTCCGCCGCGCCCAGCTCGGACGCCCAGGTCAGCCCCCGCTTGACCGTGCGCTTCTGCTTCAGCCAGGCGATGACCTGCTCGGCCGACGGTTTCTGCTTCGCCCGGTGGAGCGGCCGGACCCACCGCGTGCGCGTCTCCGCCGCCGGGGGCAGGGGAGGGAGCGGGTACGTCGGGCCCGGAGCTTCTTTCACCACCGTCCGGCTGCCCGCACCGGTGGCCGCGATCGCCTCGATCAGGAGCTCCTTGCAGACGACGTCCTCCCATTTCCTGCCCACGGTCCGGATCTCGTACGTGTGCGGCAGGGCCTCGGCGACGGCCACGTTCTTCCGATCCTTCCCCTCCAGGTCCTTCCACACGTAAGTCACTTTCACCGCCGCGTCGTCGGCCAGCGCCCCCCGGACCGTGATCCGGTTCTTGCCCGGCGAAAGCTGCGGCAGCGACCGGATCGCGTGCTGGACGCTCGTCCGGAAGGCCACGGCCTCGACCCGGCAGTGCCCGGACTCCCCGGCGGCCACGAGCTCCAGCTTCAGCCGGAACGCGTACCGCCCGAACGGCGAGTTGAAATGGTCCGGCACCGCCCACTTTCGCGGCACGACCTTGAACTTGTCGTCCAGGGCGACGGTGAACGTCTGCCGCCCGGTCTTGTCGGCGGGGGCGGCCCAGCACCGCTTCCACGTCTTGCCGTCGTCGACGGACAGCGACAGCGTCAGCCGGTCGTCCGCGCTCTTCCGGAAGGCGGTCAGCTCGACCTCGGTC
>JAWODX010000393.1:0-8628 GCA_046483085.1 Planctomycetota bacterium | reverse complement strand
GACCTCGCTCAACGCGCCGCTGATCGTCGACGCCCCGTGGATGGACGGCGACGTGCGCTGCGAGGCCCTCGTCGAGGTCGTCGACCTCTACCCGACGCTCTGCGAGCTGGCCGGGCTGCCGCCCCCCGAGCACCTCGACGGGACGAGCTTCGTCCCGCTGATGGGCGACCCGGATGCGCCGTGGAAGCAGGCCGCGTTCAGCCGCTACAATGCCGGCGACTCCATCCGCACCGACCGCTACCTGTATACCGAATGGACCGACGACGAGGGCGAGCTGACCGCCCGGATGCTCTACGACCACCAGGCCGACCCCGACGAGAACGAGAACATCTCCGAGCGGCCCGAGCACGCCGCGCTCGTCGAGGAACTCAGCGAGGCGCTTCACAGCGGCCCGGACGATCTCGCGCCCTGACGCCGAATCGGGTATAGTGCAGGATGCTGCCGCCACACTCGGCCCGGCGGTGCCCGACAACTTATTATGCGCGACACTATATTGTTTGGACGTGGTTGTGTGTGTCGCGGGCATCTTGCCCGCGGTCTCTCGGCCATCCTGGCCGCGTCGACCGCCCCGATGCAGCACGAGGGCGAGACACCCCCATGACACGCGGCGGGGATGCGCGCGTCACGAGGTCCGAAATGCAACCTGTTTTGTGTCGTACATAGTATGTCCAGGGCGCGATGCACTTGATTGACAGGCAAGAATGCCTGTTCCACCGGTCCCGGCCCGCGTTCGGTGGGGCAGACATTCCGGTCTGCCAGATGTTCAGACAGGGTTCAGTAACGGAGGGCATGCGATGCGGAGCCGAATGACGTCTTCTGTGTGTCTTGGTGTTCTGCTGCTGGCGGGTTCGGCGGTGGCTGCCGCGCCGCCGCGGGCGGACTACCGCGTGAAGGGGCTCGATGGCGCGTGGTTCGAGCCGGGGAAACTGCGGCTGGCTCTCACCGTGCACGAACGGAGCGGCGTCGCGCGCAAGGGGGCCGTCGTCACGTCCGGCGTCCCGTTCCCGCCGGGCTTCCTGCCCGACGTGAAGACGCTGGGCGTGGTCGACAAGGACGGGAACGCCGTCCCGTCGCAGGCGAAGACACTGATCAAGTGGTGGGAGCCGACGTACGACGGCTCCGTCCAGTGGGCGCTGGTCAGTTTCGTCTGCGACGTGCCCGCGAAGGGGACGAGCACGTACTACCTGACCGACGACGGCGAGGCAAAATCGCCGGACACACCGCTGCGGCTCACCAAGGTCGGCAAGTTCGGCGCCGGCTCGCACGAGATCGCGACCGGGCCGGCGGCGTTCGTCGTCCGCGACTCCGGCGATTCGCTCATCTGGCGGGCGAAGGTCGGCGGCAAGGACGTGCTGACCGGCAAGGGCCTGCGCGGGGCCCTCACCAGCGGCGCCTGGCCGGACCGCGGCCTGCAGAAGGGGAGCGAACACCCCGCTACGCACGAGTGGCAGGGCGTCCAGGTCGACGAGGAAGGTCCGGTCCGCGTCGTCCTTGCGCTCAAGGGCCGCCACAAGCCCGGCGACAAGGACGGGAAGTTCTACGACTTCACCTGCCGGCTCGTCTTCGAGACCGGCAGCCCGGTCGTCCGTGTCATCTACACCGTCAGCAACGGACAGCTCGATCCCGAGCTGATCGACGGCAAGCGGCGGGCGTACGTCTGGCCGATCGAGGACGCGTCGCTCGTCGCCGACCTTTCCCTGGGCGACGGGGCGAAGGTGACCACCCCGGCCGAGGGCCAGGCGGTCGGGGCGCCGGGGCTGACGGTCTATCAGGACTCGTCCGGCGGCGATAAGTGGCGGAAGCTGGGCGGCGGGAACTACGAGCGCTGGCTCTCCCGCTATACCGGCGGCAAGACCGTCCGCGGCGTCACGTTCCGCGGATACAAGGTGACGAGCGGCGACGAAGAACTCGCATCCGGGAACGCGCACCCCGGCGTACTCGATGTGTCGAACGGCGAGGCCGGCGTGGCGGTCGCATTGCGCAACTTCCGCGTCGAGTACCCCAGCGCCCTGTCGGCATCGGGCAAGCGGCTCCGCGTCGGCCTGTTCCCCGGCGAGTTCGCCGAGCCGTTCCACCTGAACAACGGCGCCCGCAAGAGCTGGGACGTCCGGCTCGCGTTCCACGGGGCCGAGGCGCCCGACCTCGGCGAGCTGCACGCCGTGCACGATGCCTTGCTCCTCTTCCGCACCGATCCGAAGTGGATGGTCCGGTGCGCGGCGGCCGGCGCCTGGCCGGCGGGGCTGGCGCTGTTCGAGGGGAAGGGGCAGCCGCGCCTGCGGCGCGACCAGTCGAAGCTCGACGGCATCCACGCCGGCTGGGACTGGTACGGCTGGATCAGCAGTTGGAACGCCGGCGGCGGGCACTGGAACCAGAGCACCTGCTTCGCACCCTGGGTCCTGTGGGGCGACGGCGCGAACTTCGACGGGGCGGAAGCCCACGCCCTCTGGGCCGCCGACCTCTGCTCCATCCACTACGACTCGCCCAAGCTCGCCACGTTCTGGCTCATGCTCCGCGACTGGAACTGGCGCGAGAACCGGCTCGTCCGGCACACGTACCCCGGCTACTACAACCGCGACACCTGGGGCCGGCCCGACAGCGGCCACATGGGCATGTTCATGTGGCCGGAGTACTACCTGCTGACCGGCGACGCCCGCTGCCGCGAGGCCTGGGAGCACCTCGGCATCCGCGCCCGCGCCTTCTGCTGGCAGTACAACCACGACGACAAGAGCGACGGGACCGGGCCGCTGCCCCGCGCGATCAACTGGTGCAAGAAGCAGTACCCGGACAAGAACCCCAAGTTCCGGCCGGCCACCCGCTACGTCGGCTGGCCGCTCTACGACCTGAGCCAGTACTACCGGCTGACCGGCCGGCCCGAGCTGCTGAAGGAAGCTCAGACCGTCGCCCGCGGGTTCCGCAACACGGCGCGGATGTCCCCCATCGGATTCATGGTCACCCACATCAACAAGAAGGGCGACAAGAGCGTCTACGGCCATCAGGGCCCGTTCGAAGAGTGGCGCCCGAAGTGCGCCAGCCAGTGCTACGCGCACTTCCAGCAGGGGATCATGACCACCGGCCTCGTCGAGTACTACCTGATGAGCCGGGACATCGAGGCGCTCGACGCGATGACCGCGTTCGCCGACCAGACCTGCCACTACTCGATGATCCGCGACCCGCAGGGCAACCGGCGCGGCTGGACCTACTGCTTCGGCGACTACTGGGGGCCGTACACCTGGGACGACTGCGGCGGGAAGGCCGGGTTCTTCGCCAGCAACTTCCGCATCCTCCAGCCCGTCGGATGGATTGTCCACGCGACCGGCCGGTCCGACTACCGCGCCGTGCTGAAGGACGCCTACGACCGGCCGCGGCGCGGCGGGTTCAACCGGGGCGTCATCGCCGCGTGGATGGCGGTCCGGCACCCGAAGCAGGACGCGACCCCGCCCGCGGCGATCACCGACCTCGAGGCCGAGCCGCTCGGCGGCGGGAAGGTGAAGCTGACGTGGACGGCGCCCGGCGACGACGGCGCCGAGGGCCGGGCCGCCTGGTACCAGGTCAAGGCCCACACCGGCCGGATCGTCGAGCGGATCGAGGGCTGGCCCGACCGGAGCCCGCCGCTGCCGACCACGCCGGAGGAGTGGCACGCGAAGGCCGAGGCGTTCAACGCGAAGCAGCGCGCGTTCTGGGGCGCCCGGAACGCGCCCGACGCCCCGACCCCGGCCGAGGCGGGCAAGACCGAGACGATGACGCTCAAGGGCGTGGCCGCCGGGGAGACGTCGTTCGCGATCAAGACCTGGGACGACGCCGACAACGTGAGCGCGATCTCCAACGTCGCCCGCGTCGAGGTGAAGTGACACCGGGCCACATACGATGCCGGGCCACCATCCCAATGCTCCGCCGGGTTCGGATAGAGTGTCTTGCGAGGGCTCATTTTTGCCCGTGAGTGTAAGCAGTCACGCCCGAGGTCAGAAATCTCTCTCCCTCGGGGAGGGAGAGGAGACCGGGGACCGGCTCCCGCCCGGCGGCGTGCCGACCCGGGATGTCCGTGGCAGCCCCGGCGGGCGGCCGGGCCGAAAAGATGGGGGCAAAGGGGAGCTTGTGACACAGCTGGTAAGTGAAAGATGAACGGAACCAGACTCGGGCTCCTTTGTGTTGTCATTTGCCTCGTTGCCGTCGGGGCCGCGTCCGGTCAGGACAAGGGCCGCCGGCCGTGGGACCCGACGTACAAGATCAGGCCCGACGAGGAGGACCGGCTCACCGCGGCCGACGTCGTCGGGCCCGACGGCATCGTCTATCCCGACTGGCGCTACGCCGGCGTGCCCGGCGGCATCCCCGACGTCCCCGAGAAGGCGAAGGTCGCCGACTTCGGCGCGAAGCCCGACGATGACAACGACGACTACGACGCGATCGTCGCCGCCGTCGAGGCGGTCGCGAAGAAGGGCGGCGGGGCGATCGTGCTGGGGGAGGGCACCTGGCACCTCGACCGCCCCGTCCTCATCACCCACGACAACATCGTCATCCGCGGGCAGGGCCCGAAGAAGACGAAGGTCGTCTTCCGTTACGGCGTCCCGAAACGCCAGATCCTCTTCTTCCACCCGAAGCCCGGCGCCACGCTCGGCTACGGCGAATGGATCGACGTGCACGCCTCGCCGGACAAGCTCAAGCTCATCCGGCTCGAATCCGGCGGCGACGTGCTCGGCGAGCGCAAACGCCGGGCCCACTGGGGCGGCCGTTACCGCCTGATGGTCACCACCTGGAAGCTCGTGAAGAAGCTCGGCCCCGGCGAGCACGCACTCAAGGCCGTCGCGGGCTGGACCGACGGCAAGACGGCCGAGGCGACGCTCAAGATCACGATCGACCCCGACCGCTCGGTCCCGCGCGGCCGGCGCCGCCGGCCCTACGGCGGGCTCGGCGCGTTCACCTTCTGCGGCGACCTCTACAGCGGCGAGCGGACGAAGCTGACGAAGGACGGGGTGCGCGGCGACACCCGGATCGAGCTCGCCAGCACGAAGGACCTCGAGCCCGGCGACGCGCTCTTCGTCCGCGCCCCCGCCACGAAGCGCTGGAACCGGCTCGTCCGCAACCGTTGCCGCTGGGGCAGCTACCGCGACTACCAGTTCCGCGTCGAGAAGGTCGAGGGCAAGACCGTGCATCTGAACCAGCCGCTGCGGTACGACTTCCCGACCGCCGACGGCTCGTGGGCGCGCGAGCTCGTCCCCATCCGGCGCTGCGGGGTCGAGGACCTGGCGATCGTCCAGACGCGGAAGCTGTGGACGAACGGGATCATCTGCCACGGCGGCTGGGAGTGCTGGGTCCGGGGCGTCCGGATCGAGAAAGCCGGCCGCTTCCCCGTCTATCACACCAACTCGAAGTGGTGCGAGGTCCGCGACTGCACGTTCGTCGACGCCATGTACCACGGCGGCGGGGGCACCGCCTACGTCGGCTGGCAGCACGCGTGGGACTGCCTGATGGACAACGTCACGACGCGGAAGATGCGGCACGCGCCGTGCGTCCAGTGGGCGACGTCCGGCTGCGTCATCCGCAACAGCACGTTCCACGGCAGCGACATGCAGTGGCACGCCGGCTGGACCAACGAGAACCTGTTCGAGAACTGCGTCGTCGACGCCCACGGCCGCTGGGGGACCTACGGCTACGGCGCGTGGGCCAGCCCGCCCGAGGACCGCGCCCACGGCCCGAACGGCCCGCGGAACGTCGTCTATCGCTGCGACATCCGGTCGCCCAAGACCGGGCTCTGGATGGGCGGGATGAACGAGAACTGGCTCGTGCTCCACAACCGGTTCATCGTCGATCGCGGCCCGGGCATCTTCGCCAAGACTGCCTCGTTCGACCACATCATCAAGGGGAACGTCCTCGCCCTGCGCGACCGCAAGGCGCCGATGATCGAGCTGCGGACCGCCGACTGCGTCGGGGTCGAGCTGCTCGGCAACAAGGTCTTCGGCGGGAGCGGGACCCTCGTCGGCGGCAAGGGCAGGCCCGCCGCCGAGAAAAACAACACCTTCGCCCCCTACAAGAAGAACCCGCCCCGCCCCGCGCCGGAGGTCAAGTCCATCTTCGAGTGGCAAAGGCGGGAGGGGGAAGGGATTCGATGATCGCTGGGCTTACCGTACACATCGGTGGGATAGCAGGTGCGTGAGCGAAGCGCGTCAGAGGTGAGAGGCCCGTAAGCTGGAGTGCCGGGTGGCTTTTGCTACCGACCGGATCTTGACCTAAAATGTCGACAGTGAATCGCACTGGCTCTTATCGAAAGGCAACCCGATGAGCGCAGATAATGTCTCGCAATTGAAGTCGAAGAGGCAGGAGTGGTTGGCTTGTTTCGAAGGCGAGGACCGTCACGCGATCACGAATCAACTCTACTGGATGATATGGGACACGGCAGTCTACCGGGTGATTAACGATGCCCGGAAGTATGCGCCCAGAGACGACCAGGGGCGCGTCGAGCTGAACGGCATGATGC
Organism: Planctomycetota bacterium; assembly: GCA_046483085.1. GTDB lineage: Bacteria > Planctomycetota > PUPC01 > PUPC01 > PUPC01 > JAWODX01. Next base: position 2,159 of record JAWODX010000393.1, on the reverse strand, counting down.
ATCGGCTGATAAACAAAGGGTTCTTTCAAACCCAGGCACTCGCCATTCGTCGACTCGTGGACACGTACTCCTTGAAGGGCGAGAAGGGCGTCTTCTCCCTTCGGGGGTTGGTTAGGGACATAGAACCGAACCGGCACCTGCTCACGCGCTGGAATATTCTCAATGCTGAGGGTCACGAGTATCACTACGAAAAGGTCCGCGCCGCATGGCAGAGGGAGTTCGAGAAGGACGTCGGAAATGATGGTCGGACTGGGGTGTATGTTCCGGAGGATCGCCAATGGCACTTGGCGGAGATGCGTCACAAACACATGGACGCGCTTGCGGACGTGCAGCCAGATCAGCGCAAGCGTTCGGACCGTCCTCGAAAGGAGGTGTTCGACACACTCAAGAGCATGCTTGATAGTTGTTCAGGCGAGGTGAAGCAGTACTGCGATAAGTTCATTGCCCATGCCGCGACCCCAGGAAGCCGGACGGAGGCATATAGGGACGATGAAGCGTCTTTGACGCTTAAGCATCTATATCAGGCCCACGAGCACCTGTGCAGGGTGGCAAATTTCGTGAGCGTCTATCTACTCGGGGGAGGGTGTCAGGGATTCCTGCCTGCGCCGCAGTATGACCAGTTCGCGTACATTGACCGGCCGCTTGCAGATGAGGCTACTGTCGAGAAGCTCAGACAAGCTTGGACGGACTACCACGAGGAAGTAGAAACCTGGCGATGCATATCGGACGTGCTTGAAGGCGTTGAGCAAGGTCCGAGCCCGGCGGATCCGGCGGACGATCGTGTGTAGCTTTGGTGTTGAGCGGATTCGGTGTCAGGCACCGAGCGGTTTCGTAAGCTATTGTGGAGCCGTTGCTTCCACAATCGATTTACAAAACCTCTGCATGGTTGCGGCGGCGGCGCGCGTGAAAGCGGCGTGGTCGTGCCGGACTCCGCGGGAGCGAGTTCGCCGCTCGACCCTCACCCGGGCGCTTCGCGGCGGGCGTCTCCCTGCCCGGGAGAGGGGTTGCTGGGCACCGGCGCAATCGGTGATCGGTGACAGTTGCGGGCGTAGATGGGCTCTGCGGCGGAGGGGCCGCTGCGGGTGCCCGGGGCTCAATAAAACCAATAGGGCTATACACTTTACTCTCGCTGGTACCACATGTTGTGGGCCAGCCATGTGCCACTTGGTCTTGCACCCGGCTCTGGCGGGTGGCCAGATTGCGGCGGTACTTTCATCCAGCACCGGATCATATTTTCGTAGCATGAGCCGAATAAGACCATCAGAACAGCTCGGCTGTAATCTGGCCCCCTTATCAACTTGCATCTTGGAAACCGTCACGTCTGGCCAAGAACGGCGGATAGCGCAGAAACTACATGTAGTGGTTACGAGACTCAAGTGCATAGCCCTTTTGAGATAATTTCTAAGGCCGGACGCGGCCGCCGCGAATGAACCTGTGGAAGTTAGACTTGAACTCCAAGTGAGCCGGCACGCGATCCGTCACATTGACATTCCGGACTCGCGGCAGGTGAAAGCGGTCCAGCCGTCGACACCCTCCTGGTACTCGAGCACGTTCTCGTAGCCCGGCTCCCTCAGCCGGCGGTCGAGCTGCATGCTGAGCGGGCAGTGGATGTTTGTGCAGAAGGTGACGACCGGGGCCTCCTTCGAGCCGATGGCGGCTTCGGCGTCCGACTCCGAGCAGTCGGGCGCCAGCGGCCTGGCGCCGGGGATGGTCTCCATCCCTTCGGACGGCTCGCGGGTGTCGAGCAGGACGACCCGGTCGCACGACCGGGTGAGGATCGCCAGCGCGGGGGTGTCCACGGACGCCATGTAGGGGGCTTTGACCATTTGACTTCGACGGGGGGCGTGACAGTGCCTCCTTCCATATCAGGAGCTTTCGAGGCATCACCGGGCGGAACGGCGCTCCGGCGGATCGTCCGATCTTCCACCATTCTCCAGGGTTGCGCCGAGCAGGCAATCGCGGAAGCGTCGGGGCCGGTGCAGAGTGAGGCTGGTCTTTGTTGTCGGTGTGCGCCCTACGGCGAGTCGCTCCCCATCCGCGCCCCGGACAGTCTCCCGCAGAACGCATGCCTTCCGGCATCACGGGGTATTACTGCTCCGGCTGGGGGTCCCGGGGGCGGAGCTGCGTTTCGAGCTCCTCGAAGGAGACGGCCCCGTCGC
>JAWODX010000306.1:0-12136 GCA_046483085.1 Planctomycetota bacterium | reverse complement strand
ACCTCGCCGGCGAACTCGTGGCCCGGGATCACCGGATAGTCGCCCAGGTATTCGCCCTTGTAGATGTGCACATCCGTGCCGCACACGCCGCAGGCCCGGACCCGGATGAGGATTTGCCCTTCGCCGGGGTCCGGCCGGGCCAGCTCCGCCGTCTGCACCTTCCGCGGGTTCTCGATCACCACCGCTCGCATTTGTGTGTCCCTCTCGATTGACGGGTCTCTGGTTGATGGGACGCGGGGGAACCTTCTTGAAAGAAGGCTTCCCCCGCCCCCCCTCCAAGAACTTCTGTGGAGATGCGGTTGGTCAACCGCATCTCCTCCGAATCCTGCGGAAGAGCGAGTGAGAGGATGGCGTCCGCGCCGGGTGTCGTCATCCTGTTCATCCTGTTCATCCTGTCTGAAACAGTCACCCGGTCACGCCGAGGCCCGGGGCCGTCGGGATCTGGAGCACGCCGTCCTCGACGACCGCCCCGGCGAACGGGTCCTCCGCCAGCAGCAGGTTGCCGTCGAGATCGACGAAGTCCATCCACCCGGCGACGTGCGCGGCGGTCGTGATCGCGAGCGAGCTCGACGTCATGCAGCCGACCATCAGTTTGAGCCCGAGGTCCTGCGCCCGCCGGACGATCCGCGCCGCCTCGCACAGCCCGCCGCTTTTCACCAGCTTGATGTTCACGCCGTCGACTGCGCGGGCCAGCCGGTCGAGGTCGGCCGTCGTGTGGCAGCTCTCGTCGGCGACCACGGGGACCGGCGACGCGTCCCGCGCCCGCCGGAGCCCGTCGATGTCGCCCCGGGCACACGGCTGCTCGACCAGCTCGATGCCGAACCGCGCCATCGCCCCGATCTTCTCCGCCGCCTCGTCCCCGGACCACGCCGCGTTCGCGTCGACCCGGATGGGCAGATCGGTCGCCGCGCGGATCGCGGCCAGGCAGTCGAGGTCGCGCTCGCCGCCCACCTTGATCTTCAGGACCTTGTACCGGTCGCGGACCTGCGCCGCCGTCTCCGCCATCGCCGCCGGCTCGGCCATCCCGATGGTGAACGACGTCGGCACCCGGCACGTCCCCGGCGCGCCCAGGAGCTTCCAGACCGGCTCGCCGAGTTGCCTGCCGCGCATGTCCCAGAGCGCGGCGTCGAGCGCCGCGAGCACCGACCGCGCGCCGGCAAGCCCGGCGGCGCACTCGGCCACGATCTCGGCGACGGGCGCGCCGCGCTCGACCGCCGCCAGCGGAGCCGGGTCGAACGCCTCGAGCGCGGCGATCGCGCCCTCCGCCGTCTCGCCGTAGAACGGGGTCGGCTCGGCCTCGCCGCGGCCGACGATGCCGCCGGCCTCCAGCTCGACCAGCACGTTGTGGCGCATGTCGGCCGACGACCGGCTGATGGTGAACGTGCGGGCGAGCCGGAGGTCGAGCCGTCTCCACGTGAGCTTCACAGCACCTCCTCGACCGCGTCGGCCAGGGCGCCCACCCCGAGCTTGATCGGGTCGGTGGCCGGCAGGCCCGTCTCGTCGCGGGCCATATCGACCGCGGCCCGGGCGCCGGCCTCGTCGAGCTCGGCGCAGTTGAGCGCCACGCCCACCACCCGGGCCGGGTGCACGTGGCGGCAGACGGCCTCGTGCAGGGCGATGAGGTCGGGCAGCGGCGGGATCGGCCCGCCGCCCCGGTGGGCCGTGCGCGTCGGGTTATGGCAGAGGACCATGGCGTCGGGCGCGGCGCCGTGGATCAGGCCGAGGGTGACGCCGGAGAAGCCGGGATGGGTGAGCGCCCCCTGCCCCTCGACGAGGAACACGTCGTGCGGCTCGCGCCCGACGAGCTCCTGCTCGATGCAGCCGGCGACGAAGTCGGAGAGCACGTGGTCGACGGGGACGCCGCGGCCCGAGATCATGATCCCGATCTGCCCGGTCGCCACGAAGTCGGCGTCGCGGCCGCGCCGCGCCAGCTCGGCGCACAGCTCCAGCGACGTGTGCATCTTGCCGATGTTGCAGTCGGTGCCGACGGTCAGCACCCGCCGCGTCGAGAGGTCGGTCGCGCGGGCGGCGCCGATCGGGATGTCGTCGCGCGGGCGGCGGACGTCGTGGATGGCGGCGCCGTGTTCCCGGGCGGCCGCGGCCAGCTCGGGGTCGTCGTCGAGGAACTCGTGCAGCCCGCTGACCACGTCGAGCCCGGCGGCGAGCGCGTCGAGCAGGTGCCGCCGCCATTCGGGCGGCAGAGCCCCGCCGCGCGGCGCGATCCCGATCACGAACGTCGCCGGCTCCAGCGCCCGCGCGTCGGCCACGCTCGCCACGATGGGCAGGCCGTCGCCCACGCCGAGCAGCGGAGCCGGGTCCTCGCCCGCGTGGGTCGAATCCAGGAGCCCGGCCACGTCCTCGCCGCGGTACCGGATCAGCCCCACCGCGGCCTTCGCGTCGTAGGGGTCGGTCCGCCCCTCGGTCAGGATCAGCATGCGCTTCCACGGCGCGTGCGGCCAGCGCGAAGACACGCTATCGCCCTCCTTTCGCCCGCCGCACGATCTCCTCGGCCAGCAGGCGCAGCGGGTCGATGACCGGATACCCCGGCTCGGCGAGCGCCAGCCCGACCTCGGTGCAGCCGGCGATGACGGCGACCGCGCCGCGGTCCATCAGCGCCCGGCCGAGCGCCGCGACCCGCGGCGCGTTCTCGTCCACCCGCCCGAGCTTGATCCCGCCTGCCCCGAAGATCGCGTCCATCAGCTCCGCCTGCTCGGCCGGCTCGGGCAGCGCCGCCGTCAGCCCCTCCCGCCGCAGGGCGTCCTGGTAGAGGCCGCTCCGCACGGTCCCCGTGGTGGCGAGCAGGCCGAGCGGCTCGCCGCCTGTCCAGCGCTCGCCGGCCCGGCGGGCGCAGAGCTCGATCATGTGGAGCACGGGGACGGCGGTCGCCGCCTGCATCTCGCGGTGGAACGCGTGGGCGGTGTTGCAGGCGACGGCGATCAGGTCGGCGCCGGCGCCGGTCAGCCGCCGGACGCTCTCGCAGAGGATCGGCGCCGGCGACTCGCCCTCGCCGAGCAGCGCCTGCGACCGGTCCGGCGTCTTCGGGTTCGAGTCGACGATCAGGTGGACGTGGTCCTGCTCCCGCTCGGCGGGGGTGGCGTCGAAGACGGCCTGCATCAGGCGGATGGTGCTCTCGGGCCCGAGGCCGCCGACGATGCCCACCACCGGCTCAGCCATCGGCCCGCTCCTCGCCGCCGGGGAGCCGGTCGCGGATCCGCCGGGCCGCGGCCTCGACGTCGGCCGCGCCGACCAGCGCACGGCAGACCGCCACGCGGTCGGCCCCCGCCTCGACGACCGACGCCACGTTCTCCGCGTCGATCCCGCCGATCGGGTAGAAGGGGACGGTCGCGGCGCCCGCCATCTCGCGGACCAGGCCCAGGCCGCCCTCCGTCGTCGCGGCCTTCGTGTCGGTGGGGAAGACGGCCCCGACGCCGAGGTAGTCGGCCCCGACCTCCTCGGCGGCCTGCGCCTCGCCAACGTCGTGGGTGCTGATCCCGATGATCGCGCCGGGCCCGAGCAGCGCCCGCGCGTCAGCGGCCGGCAGGTCCGTCTGGCCGAGGTGGACGCCGTCGGCGCCGGCGGCCGCGGCGATGTCGGCCCGGTCGTTCACGATCAGCGGCACGCCGGCCTCGGTCGTGATCCGCCGGAGCCGCCGGGCGAGTTCGAGGAACGCGCCGCCGTCGAGCGACTTCTCGCGGAGCTGGATCATGCCGGCGCCGCCGCGGATCGCCGCGGCCGTCACCTCGGCGGGGTCGCGGCCCTCGCACTGATCGGTCGTCACGATCACGTACAGGCGGGCGTCGACCAGCCGCCGGGCGGGCAGGAGTTCGGCCTCGATCTCGTATGCCCGATAGCGGAGCGACTCGGCGGTCTTCGCGGCCTCGGGCCAGCCGGTCTTCGCGTACTCCTCGATCACGCGGAGCGCCTCGCCGAGTCGTTTGAACGCGGCGGCGGCGACGTCGCCCGGGCCGGCCCGGGCCGATTCCGACGGCGTGCTTATCGCGGTGCCCACGTCGGCGGCCGTGTCGCGGGCGCGGGCCGTCTCGCCGAAGCTTCGGGCCAGCTCGCCCAGGCCGTGCCGCAGCTCCTTCAGCCGGCGGGCGGGCTCGTCGGCGTCGAGCCCGAACCGCGCGTACTCCTCGGCGACGCGGGCCGCCTCGCGGGCGCGGTTCAGGTTCGCGTCGATCACCCGCAGCGTCTTTTGCAGCCGCTTCGCCACCGTCGTCCTCCTCGATCCCGCCGGCCATTATTCTTACGACCGGCGGCCCCGAAGTCAACCAAAGCTGCCCGACCCCGAAGGCTCAAGGCGGCAACGCCCAGGAGCATGGACGCAGGGGGCAGGGAACGAATGCGTGCTCCGGCTACTCCGCCGCCATGGCCGCGCCCGATTGCCCTGGTTCCATCTCCGAAACAGGGGCGCCAATTCCTCTCCGCCATCTGACAGGCCAGAAGGGCTGTCCCACCGATCATTGATATCGTCTGCGAGAATGACGTCCGTCCTTCGTGGTCTTCGTGCTCTGCGTGGTGCGTGGATTCTCCGGGCGGAGCCGGTCACGAGGGCCGCGTCTCGGCCTCGACCCAGCGGAGGAAGGGGGGATGCCCGGCCTCGATGGGGAGGGTGACGACGCAGGGGCAGTCGTAGCTGTGGAGCTCGACGACGCGGTCGATCAGCGCGGGGACGAGCTCGCGGCGGGTCTTCGCGATCAGGACCGCCTCGGCGTCATCCTGCACCTCGCCCTGCCACCAGTAGATCGAGCGGACGCCGTCGATGACGTTCGCGCAGGCGGCGAGCCGCTCGTCGACGATGGCCCGGGCGATGCGGCCGGCCTCGTCGGCGTCGCTCGCGGTGATGTAGACGAACTCGACGCTCATTTGAGATGCTCCCGGAGTTCCGCGGCGATGAACCGGCCGAGCTCCTGGCAGGCGTCGTCGGTGAAGTGGACGCCGTCGGCGCCCAGCGCGGCCTCCGGCCCGAACTCGACGGCGGCGGCGTGGAGGTCGATGACGCCGGCGTAGAATTCGTCGGCGACGGCGAGCGCGGCGGCGTTGTACTCGGCCACGTCGGCCTCGCGCCGGTCGAACGGCTTCCGCGCCCGGTGCCGCTCGTCGATGACGGGCGTGGTGGTGATCCAGACGACGGGGCAGCCGGCGGCGCGGAGTGTCCGGAAGATCCGGGCCAGGTTCTCGCGGTAGCGGTCGAGCGGGACCTGGTGGCCGGCCGCGCCGCGTTCGCGCTTGAGGTCGTGCAGTCCGCAGTTGAGCAGGACGAGGTCGGGCCGGGCCTCGGCGAGCCAGTCGTCGAGATGGGCGGAGAGGTTCGAGCTGTCGCCGCCGTTGCCGGGGTTGTGGACGATCTCGGCCCGGTCGGCGAGCTCGTGCCGGAGCGGGGGCGTCCAGCCGATCGAGATCGAGTCGCCGATCACGAGCAGTCCGGTCATCGTCGCGTCCTCGGGGCGGATGTGGCCCGGCCGATGGCGATTCTAGCGCGGGGGCGGTGGATTGCAACGGCGGGTCGGCCATCGCTCATTCGGTCTGCCCTGCGTCGCTCCGTCAGGAGCGAAGGAGGGTCGATGCTGACAGCTATCGGCTGTCGGCCGTCGGCTCTCAGGTACGGGCTTGGGGGCTCAAATCTCCGAGCCAGAATCCCGCGTCTCGGAAGCCGAAGATGGAATGCGGGACGTGGCGCTTCTGGCTCTCCTTTGGCGGAATCAGGTGACTTGACACCCCATGGCCATATCCTATAATGGATTTTGCTTTTTGGCCTCGGGACTGCACCCTGAGCAAGAACGTTCCTTCCGGCGTGTGTCCCGGGGGGAACGGTCTTATTCGACGAGGGGTTTGCGCGCGGGGCGAAGGGCTGGAAGAGGGCCGCCGGACGGGTGTCCGCGCCGGCTGTGTTGCGGGCGGGAACGGCGGCCCGAGCGGAGTTCTGCCGGACACGGTAAGGAGCGATCGGTGGCGGAAGTCAGCTTCGAAAACGTGACCAAGGTGTTCCCCGGCGACGTGGTGGCGGCGAGCGACATCAACCTCCAGGTGGCCGACAAGGAGCTATTGGTCCTGGTCGGCCCGTCCGGCTGCGGGAAGTCGACCACCCTTCGGATGGTCGCCGGGCTGGAAGACGTGACGCGCGGGGCGATCCGGATCGCGAACCGCGTGGTGAACGACGTGCCGCCGAAGGACCGCGACATCGCGATGGTGTTCCAGAATTACGCCCTGTACCCGCACATGACGGTGTACAAGAACATGGCGTTCGGGCTGAAGCTTCGGCGGCGGCCGAAGCAGGAGATCGAGCAGCGGGTGAACGACGCGGCGGCGCTGCTGGGGATTCAGAACCTGCTCGACCGGAAGCCGAAGGCGCTGTCAGGCGGGCAGCGGCAGCGGGTGGCGCTCGGCCGGGCGATCGTCCGCCAGCCGGCCGTCTTTCTGTTCGACGAGCCGCTCTCGAATCTCGACGCCAAGCTGCGGGTGGAGATGCGGGCCGAGCTGAGCAAGCTGCACCGCCGGCTCGCCACCACCATGATCTACGTCACCCACGACCAGGTGGAGGCGATGACGCTGGGCGACCGGATCGCCGTGATGCACGAGGGGGTGATCCAGCAGCTCGCCCGGCCGCTCGAGCTCTATGATCGGCCCGCCACCGAGTTCGTCGCCGGATTCCTGGGCACCCCGCCCATGAACTTCCTGACCAACGGCCGGATCGAGCAGCGCGACGGGGCGTTCGCGTTCAACGCCGGCGCGGCGCGCATCGAGCTGCCCGGCTGGGCGCGGCAGGCGGCCGAGGCGCTGTCGGGCCGGGACGTGACCCTGGGCGTGCGGCCGGAGGACATCACGGTCGGCCCGGCGGACGGCCCGCTCAAGGCCACGGTCAACGTGGTCGAGCCGCTCGGCGACGAAATGATCGTCTACCTGTCGACCGATTACCACGACCTCGTCTGCAAGGTCCCGGCTCATCAAACGGTGAACGTGGACGACGTCGTCGGCCTCAGCGTCAACGTCAATAACACGCACCTCTTCGATCCGGAAACCGGACAGAACGTGTCGTTGGCCGGTCGCGGCCAACCACCGAAAGAATAGGAATACGGCCCGGCGCGGCGCCGAGCACCGCACACGTGCCCGCCCGGGCAGGTCCAGGTCACTGGTTTGGAAACGCCCATGAGAGCCGAATTGCTCCGATACATCGACAGCATCCACCGGGAGAAAGACATCTCTCTCGACATCCTGTTCGAGGCGCTGGAAGAGGCGCTGGCGTCCGCCCTGCGCAAGAAGCTCGGGGGGCAGGAAGCGATCAGCGTGACCGTCGACCGCGAGACCGGTGAGGTCGTCAACGACGAGACCGAGGAGACGATCGACCCGAGCCTGCTCGGCCGGATCGCCGCCCAGACCGCCAAGCAGGTCCTCACCCAGAAGGTCCGCGAGGCCGAACGCGACGTCATCTACCAGGACTACGAAGAGCGCCTGCGCCACATCGTCACCGGCACCGTCCAGCGCATCGAGGACGGGACCGTGATTGTCAACCTGGGCAAGACCGAGGGGATCATCCCCCGCCGCGAGCAGATCCGCGAAGAGACCTACCGGGTGGGCGACCGGATCCGCTGCTACATCTGCCACGTCAAGAAGTCCGGCGGCAGCGTCAAGATCATCCTCTCCCGCAGCCACCCCGACCTGATCCGGCGGCTGTTCGACCTGGAAGTGCCCGAGATCGCCGAGCGGATCATCGAGATCAAGACCCTGGCCCGCGAGCCGGGGTACCGGACGAAGATCGCCGTCTACTCGGTCGACTCGAAGGTCGACGCGGTCGGCGCCTGCGTCGGCGTGCGCGGGACGCGGATCAAGAACATCGTCGCCGAGCTCGGCGGCGAGAAGATCGACATCGTCCGATGGAGCGACCAGCCCGACATCTTCATCGCCAACGCCCTCAACCCGGCGGAGATCGAAGCCATCAGCCTGAACCCGTCCGCCGGGCTCGCCCGCGTCATCGTCGCCGAGGACCAGCTCTCCCGGGCGATCGGCTCGCTCGGCCAGAACGTCCGGCTCGCCGCCAAGCTCACCGGCTGGGACATCGACGTGATGAGCCAGCAGGAGCTCGACGCCGAGCTCGCCAACATGCAAGACGCCCTCGCCGAGGTCGAAGGCATCGGAGAGAAGACCATCAGCAAACTGTTCGGCGCCGGCTTCTCCATGAAAAAACTCGCCAGCACCTCGCTCAACGCGGTCCTCACCGTCGACGGGATCGGCGAGGCCACCGCCGAACGACTGACCGAACAGGCCCGCGAATACGTCGCCGAGCAGCGCCAGAAGGCCCGCGAGGAGAAGGAGGAAGAAGAACCGGAGACGGCGGAAGCCGCCCAGGCGGCGGCCGTCGACGAGACCGACCGCCGGCTCGCCGCCGCACTGTCCCAGGCCGCACAGGACATGCCCCGCCAGTTCGACACCGGCGAGCACGCCGAGGAAGAAGAAGAACCCCCCGAAGAGCCCGAGGCCGAAACTGCGGACGAACCTGAAGAGCCCGCCGAGGAAGAACCCGCCGAGGAACCCGAGCCGGCGGAACCTGAAGCTGCAGCCGAGACGGAAGAAGCAGCCGACGAATCGGCGGACGAGGAAGAACAGCCCGCCGACAGCGACGAGACCGAATTTGCCGAACCCATAACCGAACCCTCCGAGCCGGAGGACGAAGCCGAGCCGGCGGAGGAGAAAATCGAAGACAGCAACTGACGGAGGCCCGATTTGGGAACGCGCGTACATCAGCTCGCCAAAGAGCTTGGGATCAGCAGCAAGGAACTGATCGCAGCGTGCCAGAAGCGAGGCTTGGTGCGGATCACCAAGCACATGAACAGCGTGAGCGACGGGGAGGCGCGCATGCTGCGTGAGCAACTGGCCCGGCGCGAGCCGCCGCCGCGCAAGCCGGAGAAGAAGCAAGCCGCTGCGCCCGAGCCCGTCGAGGCGCCGCCGCCCTCGCCCGAGGCAAAGCCCGGCCGCCGGGCCGACCGCCGGGCGAAGCGGAAGCGCCGGAAGAAGAAGGAAGACGAGGAGGCGGCCCAGCGCGGCAAGGAGCGCGACAAGGACGAGGACAAGTCGTCCCAGATGACCTTCACCGACTTCACCGCCGGCGGCCAGTACTCGGACCGCATGGCCGGGTCCGGCGTCGATTACCAGCGTCGCACGCGGCCACAGCGGCCGCGCGGGCGCCGCCGCCGGTCCCGCGACACCGCCGGAGCCACGCGGAGGAAGGAGATCCCGCCCGCCGACCGCAAGACCACCCTCACCTACCCGGTGACCGTCCGCGACCTCTCCGCCGCCCTCGGCGTCAAGGCCAACGAGATCATCCGCACGCTGATGGAAAACGGCATGGCCATCACCATCAACAACCCGATCCCGAACGAGATGGTCGAGATGGTCGCGCTCGAACACGGATGGGAAGTGGAGATCAAGCAGCAGGAGTCGATCGAGGAGGAGGTCGAGCGCGAGGCCCGGGCCGACAGCGACGAGCACCTCCAGCCCCGCGTCCCCGTGGTCACCATGCTGGGGCACGTGGACCACGGGAAGACGGCGCTGCTGGACCGGATTCGGCACACGAAGGTCGTCGAGTCGGAGAGCGGCGGGATCACCCAGCACATCGGCGCGTACACCGTCGAGGCCGGCGACGGGAAGAACATCACGTTCCTCGACACCCCCGGCCACGAAGCGTTCACCGCCATGCGGGCGCGCGGCGCCAACTGCACCGACGTCGCCGTGCTCGTGGTCGCCGCCGACGACGGCGTCATGCCCCAGACCGAGGAGGCCATCTCGCACGCCAAGGCCGCCGAGGTGCCGATTGTCATCGCCCTGAACAAGATGGACCTGCCCGCCGCCGACCCCGGCCGCGTCAAACCCCAGTTCGGCGCCACCGGGCTCGAGCTCGAAGAGTGGGGCGGCGACGTCCCCTGCGTCGAGGTCTCGGCCGAGACCGGCCAGGGCATCGAGGACCTGCTCGAAATGATCCTCCTCGTCGCCGAACTCCGGGAGCTCAAGGCCAACCCCGAGAAGGCCGCCACCGGGACCGTCCTCGAAGGCCACATGGTCGAGGGGCTCGGCCCCGTCGCCACCGTCCTCGTCCGCGAGGGCACCCTGCACGTGGGCGACATTGTGCTCTGCGGCGCGACGTTCGGCCGCGTCCGGGCCATGCAGGACGACGCCGGCCAGGACGTCGACGAGGCCGGGCCGTCCATCCCCGTCCGGATCTCCGGGCTCGACGACGTCGCCGAGGCCGGCGACCAGATGGTCGTTGTCGAAGACGTCCAGAGGGCCCGCGAGGTCGCCGAGATCCGCGAGCATCGTGCCCGGGTGACCACCCTGATGGAGCAGCGCGAGCACGTCACCCTCGACAACCTGTTCGGCAAGATCGAGGAGGGCGAGGCGCAGGAGGTCAACGTCATCGTCAAGGCGGACGTCAACGGCTCGCTCGGGCCGCTGAAGGAGAAGCTGAACGAGCTGTCCACCGACGAGGTTCGCATCCGGATCATCCACAGCGCGGTCGGGGCGGTCAACGAATCGGACGTCGTCCTGGCGGACGCGTCCGACGCGATCGTCATCGCCTACCGCGTGGTGACCGACAGCCGGGCTCGCGCGCTGGCCGAGGAGCGGAACGTCGACATTCGGTCCTACCAGATCATCTACCAGCCCGTCGAGGACATGCGGGCGGCGCTGAGCGGCCTGCTGCCGCCCGAGCGGCGCGAGGAGGTGGTGGGGCACGCCGACGTGCTCCAGATCTTCCGGCACTCGCGGATCGGCAACATCGCCGGCTGTCGCGTCACCGACGGGTCCATCGCGCGCGACGCCCAGCTTCGGATCGCCCGGGACGGCATCGTGATCAAGGACGGTGCCCAGGTCGCCTCGCTCCGGCGGGTGAAGGAGGACATCCGCGAGGCGCCCGCCGGCACCGAGTGCGGCCTCAAGATCGCCAATTACGAGGACATCAAGGAAGGGGACGTCATCGAAGCCTATCGCGTCGAGGAGATCGCCCGGACGCTCTGACCGGGGCCGCCCTCGGCCGACCTGCCGGCGCCGCCGCCGGCCCATCTTCCGATACGACGAGACGTCGACATGACCGTCGGTACCCTCCGCATCCGGCTCGTGATCCGAGGCGCCCGCTCGCTCAAGGACAAGCGGCGAACCGTGAAGAGCCTGAAGGACCGCGTCCAGCACAAGTTCAACGCGTCCATCGCCGAGGTCGATTCGCACGAGACCTATCGCGTCGCCGAGCTCGGCGTCGCCGTCGTCGGCAACGACGGCCAGTACGTCCAGTCCGTGCTCACCCAGATCACGAACCTCGCCCGCACCGCCCGCAACGCCGAACTCGCCGACTCCGAAATGGAGATCTTCTCGGTATGACCCGGTTCCGGCCCGAGCGCGTCGCCCGCCAGACGAAGCAGGTCGTCAGCCGGGTCATCGCCCAGGAGCTCAAGGACCCCCGCTGCGGGTTCGTCACCGTCACCGGCGTCAAGGTCGCGCCCGACCTGAAGACCGCACGGGTCTACTTCTCGGTCCTCGGGTCGGAGAAGGAGAAGACGCTGGCGCAGCGGGGCCTCGAGCACGCACGCGGCTTCATCCAGGCCCGCCTCTCCCAGGAGACCATCCTCCGGTACACCCCGGTCATCCGCTTCGAGCTCGATCGGTCCCCCGAGCGCGCGATCGAGCTCGCCCAGAAGATCGACGAGACCGTCGCCGCCGACGAGCGGGAGAGGGCCGCGCGGGCCATCCGGGCCCGGGCCGCCGACGGCTCCATCCCCGACCCCATCCTCGACGAGATCGACCGGGTCAGCGCCAGCGACCGCTTCGTCGAGGGGGTCGCCGAACTGCTCACCGACCTGGTGGCGATCGACACGACGCCGCAGGCGGACCTCGCCCGGGCCGTCGCCCACGAGAACGCCTGCTTCGACGTGATCGACGCCGCCCTGGCCGACGCCTGGGGCGACGAGATCGAAATCGAGCTCCATCCCGTCCTGCCCGAGATCGCCGAGCACCTCGCGTACACCCCGCCGGCCTATGCCGCCCCCGGCCGGCCCGAGCCGCCGCCCGCCGACGTCGTCTACAAGGACCGGGCGAACCTCGTCGCTCGCCTCCCCCGCGCCGCGCCCGAACCCGAGCCCGACCCGGACGCGCC
>JAWODX010000275.1:0-3690 GCA_046483085.1 Planctomycetota bacterium | reverse complement strand
GCATTCGCAGCCGGCGGCACACGGCGTTCGCCAGCTCCGCGCCCTTCCGGTCGTGGCGGTTGAACCGGATGCGGTCGGCGACCTCGAACGTGGGCGGCTTGCCGATGTCGTGGAGCAGGACGGCGAGAGCGAGCTCGGGGCTCGGCCCGTCCATCAGGCCGAGCATCATCGCCGTGTGCTCGAACACGTCGCCCTCGGGGTGAAACTCCGGCGGCTGCGGCACGCCCTTCATGGCGTACACCTCCGGCAGGACCGGCTCGAGCAGGCCGGCCGCATCGAGCAGCTCGAGCCCCCGGTCGGCGTGCGGCGCGGTGAAGATGGTGAGCAGTTCGCCGCCGATCCGCTCCGGGCTGACCACGGTGACGGAGGGCGCCGCCGCTCGCATCGCCTTGAAGGTCGCCGGCTCGATGGTGTATTCCAGGCGGGCGGCGAACCGGACGGCCCGAAGCAGGCGGAGCTTGTCCTCCTCGAACCGGGTCTTCGGGTCCCCGATGCAGCGGACGACCCCCGCCTCGATGTCCGCGCGGCCGCCGACGTGGTCGATGATCTCGCCCTCGACGGGGTCGTAGAGCAGGCCGTTGATCGTGAAATCGCGGCGCCGGACGTCGCCCTCCGCGTCGGTGAACGCGACGTCGTCGGGGCGCCGGCCGTCGCTGTAACCCAGGTCCGATCGGAACGTCGCGACCTCGGACCAGTCGCCGTCGACGCAGACGAGCACGACGCCGAACTGCGCGCCGACCTCCCGCGTCTGCTCGAACAGGTCGACGATCTGTCGGGGGCGGGCGTCGGTGGCGACGTCGATGTCGTGCGGCTCGACGCCGAGGATCATGTCGCGCACGCAGCCGCCGACGAAGTACGCCGTGTGCCCCGCGCCGCGGAGCGTCCGGACGATCTCTTCAGCGGAATCGCGCAAGGACATCCGTTCAAGCCCCACGCGTCACGACACCAGGCCCATGTCGATCGCGGTCTCGGCGATCTGGACCGCGTTGAGCGCCGCACCCTTGCGGATGTTGTCGGCGACGACCCACAGGTCGAGCCCGTTGTCGACCGACGGGTCCCGGCGGATCCGGCCGACGTAGACCGGGTCCTCGCCGCTCGCTTCGATCGGCAGTGGGTACAGGTTGCCGGCGAAGTCGTCCTGGACCACGACGCCCGGCGCGTCGGCCAGAATTTCGCGGGCGCTCTCGACCGTGATCGGCCGCTCGAACTCGATGTTCGCCGCCTCGCAGTGACTGTTGAAGACGGGGACGCGGACGCAGGTCGACGCGACGCGCAGCCCGGGCAGGCCCATGATCTTCCGTGTCTCGAAGACCATCTTCGCCTCCTCCGACGTGTAGCCGGGCAGCTCGTCCCTCAGGCTCCCGATGTGCGGCAGGCAGTTGAACGCGATCGGGTGCGGGTAGACCTCGGGGCAGAACGCCTCGCCCTTCACGTAGGCGCGGACGCCGCGCTCCAGCTCGGCCACCGCGGCGCGCCCCGTGCCCGACACGGCCTGGTATGTCGACACGACGACGCGCTTCAGCCCGGCCTCCTCGTGCAGCGGCTTCAGCACGACGACCATCTGGATCGTCGAGCAGTTCGGGTTCGCGATGAAGCCCTCGTGCTCGCGCATCGCGTCGGCGTTGACCTCGGGCACGACGAGCGGTACGCGCTCGTCCATCCGGAAATCCCCACCGTTGTCGATCACCAGGCAGCCGCGCTCGACCGCTGCCCAGCCGAACTGCCGCGAGGCGCCGGCCGCGCCTTCGGTGCCGGCGAACAGCGCGATGTCGACGTCCTCGAACGCATCCTCCGACGCGGGGATCACCTCGTAGTCACGGCCGTCGATCGTCTCGGTCCGCGCTCGCGTCGCCATCACCTGGATCTCGCTCGCGGGGAACGCTCGCTGGTGCAGGACCTTGAGCATCTCCTGGCCAACCATTCCGATGCCGACCACCGCGACCCTGTACGAACCTGCCATTCTCGCCTGCTCTCCTGAACCGTGTGGGATTGGCAAGAGATCGACCTTCGGCGGGCGGATTATAGCAGAAACCGCTCAATGACGGAAATGGATTTTGCATCCCCGCCCGGTTTTGATAGAATGCGCCTGGCACACGGAAGGATAGAAGCGGCTCATGGACGAAATCAGGAAGAAAAAAGCCCTGCTGCTCGGGCTCGGCCTGGACAACGAGGACGGCCACGTCCGCTATACGAAAGGCCCGAACTTCCGCCTCTTCGGCGGATCGGAGGAGACGCACGAAGAGATGCAGGACAAGGCGATTCGCTTCAACGAGGAGCTGGAGAAGCGCGAGAAGCGCCTGGAAGACATCAACCGCGACGAGTTCGGCGAGATCGCCGAACAGATCGGCCTCCGCCGCCCCGACGACGACTAGCACGACAACGCTACTTTTCAATGCCGGACGTATTCTGCCAGCGCGACGGAATGGCCTGGGCAGACAAGAATGTCTGCCCCACCGAACCAGGGTATTTCCCCGGTGGGGCAAGCATTCCTGCCTGCCGGAGGATCGCGGGCAGCCGGCCAGTGAGTTGTCAGACAGAGCCTGGTTCTCCCTCCCGCAATTCGGCAACGAGGCGCACGCGTGCCGTCCTTCTGTTTGGTGCGGCGGTTGGTTCTCTCTCCCGCAATTCGGCAACGAGGCGCACGTGCTCCGCCGCCGGCCCCGGCTGCGCCGGGGGGAGCGGGCGGCCCGCTCGGCGTGTCCCGGGCGGAGTTGATAACCGAAATCGGGGCAGCGCGGTGCGCGCCTCGCAGTCTTCAGCGACTGGTATCGCACGCCCGAATCGTCGTCGTCGTCGTCCTCCTCCTCGTCCTCCGCTTCTTTTCGAGGGCGACGACGTAGAAAAGGAGGATCCGGCACGACGGCGGCTCGCTTGGTGTGTTGAGACCCGATGCCCCGATCCGGATTATCGACTCTCCCCGCGGCAAGGGGTTTATCCCGTGCGCGATTCGTGGTAGAATCAGGCTAGACGGATGAGACCTCCCGGCCCGTAGACTCGCAGCTCTTTCCAGGAGAACGCGGATGCGACGACTGTCCCGCTTGTGCACCGGCGCCTTGCTTGGCGTGGCCTGTATGTTCGGCTCCCTCGACGTGGCGACGGCGAAGATCAACCCCGGCTTCACCCCCCGCCATCTCACCGATCAGTCCAAGCTGATCCTCGTGCTGAAGATCGGCCCGGTGGGCGACAAGACCGAGATCACACCCGAGGTTGTCAAGACCCTGAAGGGAAAGACCTCGGGCCTGAAGCTCGACCTGACCGAGCTGCGCAAGGAGGTCGTGCCCGCGTTCAACCAGCGGGTCCGACATAATCCCAGCGGCATTGTCATGTTCTATGCCGGCGATTTCAGGGACGAGGACCCGGGCGGCATGGGCCCCGGCACGGGGTACGATCCGGTCGGCGGGGCCGGCATGGACGAGGGTGCCGGCGGCGGCGAACGGGCCGACGCATATCTTCACATCCGCAGCCAGTGGTTCGTCCTGCGGCGCGGGAAGAAGGGGGTCTGGTATGTCACCGATATCGACGGCCAGGCGCAGGCGACCTGGGGCATGGAGGCCACGTGGGCGGGCAGCACCGATGTCTATTACGACCGGACGGCTGGCGTCTCGGATCGCACCCCGGTTCCCGCCGATGCGCTGGCTGTCGTGCAAGCCCAGTGTCGGTCGCTTGATGACGACATGCGCTGGCTGGTGG
>JAWODX010000133.1:0-5586 GCA_046483085.1 Planctomycetota bacterium | reverse complement strand
TTCACGTCGAACGGTCTGTTCAACAGCACCGGCACGTATTCGCTGCATCACCCGGACCAGAAGGTACTGAGCAACGAGGACCTGCTGAACGAGATCCGAGGCCGCTGCGAAGGGGTGGAGTTCGTGGGCGGCACGGCCGTCGAAAAGCGGGAGTTCACCGTGGCGAACGTGCGCGCCCGAAGGCACACGCTGGACGGCGTGCTGTACTTCGGGACCCCGCCCGCCGGGCTCCTCGACCTCGACATCCCCGTCCTGGCCGTCCATCCCCTCTGGAGCCAGTGGCAGGCGCCCTTCGGCCCCGGCCGCGGAAGCCGCGTCCTCACCGCCACGCTCCCCGTCATCCCGGATGCCTCGGAAGGGACGTTCTCGGCGCGGCTGCACGGGATCGCCGAGAAGATCCGGCTCCTCCAGGCGGCCGCCCGCATGAAGGACCTGCGGATCCTCTGCGTCACCGACCTCCCGGCCCTCGGCCGCTACGAGCCGACCCGAGAGCAGACGGCCGACGAGGGCAGGGAAACCTACGAGCAGAACTACCTGGAGAACTTGGGTGCGCTCGGCGCGGAGATCATCGTGAGGTCCCAGCCGGAGATGGTGGCAAAGATGGAGAGCGTCCCCGACTCGCAGGCGGCGGAGGTCGCGGGCCGATGGATCTCGGAGGCCGAGGCCGTGAAAGGAACCAACGAGGCGGAGATCCAGAAATCGGCCGCTCTCTACCTGGCCATGAAGAACATGATGGACGAGTCCGGCGCCAACGCCGTGACCACCGAGGGCTACGGCGTGTTCATGAAGTACAAGGACGGCCCCATCCCTTCCCAGGGCCTGCCCTCCTCGCAGTTCTGCACCGACGGCGTGGTCGCCACCTCCGAGACCCTCGTCGACTCGCTCATCACCCAGCAGCTCGGGCTGTGGGTCACCGGCAGCACCGGCTTCAACGGCGACTACATCGTGGACGTGGAAAACGGGCTGGCCTACGTCGGCCACTGCGAATGCCCGTTCAACCCCTACGGGGGCGAGGAGAACGTCCCGTACGTGATCCGGAACCTGCCGCAGTGGCCAGTCGACGAGCAGGAGAAAGGCGGCGCGTGCGTGCAGGTGAAGCTGCCGGAGAACGAAGCGGTGACCATCGCAAAGATCAGCGGGCACGACAAGAAACTGGCCCTTTTTGCCGGACGCACCGTGCCCGGGGAGCAGTTATTCCCGGGCTGGGACGACATCCTGTGCCGGACCAAGGTGGCCATCGACGCCGACGCCGACGCCCTGTTCCACAACCTCGACTGGAGGACGTTCGGCAACCACCGAGTCGTCTTCTACGGCGACCATCGCAGGACCTTCCGCCAGCTCGCCGTCCTCCTCGGGTTCGGGGTCGTGGAGGCGGATCGGATGACCGGAATCTGAGCTTTTTGAGGAGGCCGGGCGGCCATGGAACTGGAGCGCGTGATCGACAGGGAGCTTGAGCTGCTCACCCCGGACCTGGAGCGGTTGCGCCGGGGCCGGGCGCGGCAGGAGGCGGTATGGAAAGGAACGGAGGCCGATTCGCTCCCTCTGCTCCTCGGGAATGTGGCCGTCGACGAGCGCGAAGAGTTCCCCACCTTCAACAAGAAGGAGCAGTTTTACGACAAGAAGAAGATGCTCTCGGACAAGCTCTGGCGGCTGATCGCCGTCGCGCGGGGCGGATCCGACGCCCAGCTTTCGATGCCCGCCGACCTCGGCGCCGGGTTCGTCCCCAGCGTGCTCGGACTCCGCCAGCGGGTGTTCGAGGACAAGGACCCGTGGCTCAAGGAGTGCCTGCCCAAGGATCGGATCGCGGCGATCGAGCCGGACGAGATCGGGGATGTGACCGAACTCGGGCTGATGCCCCGCGCCGTGGAATACAGCCGATACTTCCGCCAGAAGCTGGGCTCCCGGGCGCAAGTCTGCCTGTGCGGCGACATGTTCTGGGGCCCGTTCAGTCTCGCCCATCTCATCCGGCGCGACGACCTGTTCACCGACCTCGTCGACGACCCGCCGTTCGTCCATCACTTGATGGAGCTGGCCACCACGCTCTACGTCCGGACCGTGACGACGGTGAAAGAGGCGGCCGGGGAGCCGCGTGCGACCGGCTACCGCAACGAGCTCTACCTCGGGGACGGCGGGGTCATGGTCAACGAAGACACCATGATCCTCGTCTCGGCCGCGCACGCCGAGGAGTTCGCCTATCCGTACCTCCGCCGGGCGCTCGGCGCGTTCGAGGGCGGCCTGGTCCATTTCTGCGGCGACGGCCGCCACCTGCTCGATTCTCTGGTCCGGATCCCCGAGCTCCGCGGCGTGAATTTCGGCGACCCCCGGCATTACGATTACGACGCGGTCATCCGCCAACTGGTCGCGGCCGGCAAGTTCTATTATGGTGGCTGGCCGCGCGGAGAGGGCGATACGGCCGAGCACCATTTTCGCCGGCTCCTCGCCCCCCTGGAAGGGGCGAAACGCGGGCTGATCGCCGCTTATCATGTGGACCGCAAGACCGAGCGCCCCGGCGAGGTCCTCGAGCAATGGCGCTCGGTCCAGGAAGAATGACAGACCAACCGCACTGCGTGAAGAACCTGCCCCGGAGCAAAGGCGACGGGCGCTGAAGGACGGGCACTGCCCAGGCAAGTACCGATCATCGATCCGGAGAAGTGCAGCCCGGAGCACTGCGACCCAGGGGCGGGCGTGTGCGCCGCGGCAAGGGCTTGTACGCACGGGATGCTGGTTCAGGAAGAGCCGTTTGACCCGCCGCTCACCCTGTTCCTGAGCCGATGCGTGGGCTGCGGGCAGTGCGCGAGGGCCTGTCCGCTCGGTGCGATCCACATGAGGTGAGCGAAGCGCCAGGGCTCAATAGGAGGAAGAACGATGGCCGGACGTGGAGCGATGGACGTGAAACTGAACGTGAAGCCGGTGTCCGTGCAGCTCTTGCACTCGGGGATCTACGAAGGCCCTTGTCGCGTCGGACGCGACGAGGACCTCGACCCGGAAGAAGAGAAGCGGCGCGGGGAGGAGCGGTTCCAAAACTGGGTTCAGCAACTCAAGACCGAAATCTCCGACCACGTACGCCTGCTCGAGCCGGTCCGGATCCAATGGAAGGACGACTGGCACCTGCCGGAGGGCGAACTGGCGAAGCTCGACGAGGACGCCCGGTCGACCGACGTGTTTCTCATCGGCCCGGGCGGGCTGCGACAGTATCCGAGCGTGGCCATCGCCCGGCGGTTCCGCAAGCCGATCGTCATGGTGGGGACCGTGGGCACGATCGACGTGGCCGCCCATCTGCGAAGCCGCGGGCTCGAGGGCTACTCCGTGCTCGACGTCGATGACCTGAACCGCCTGATTTCGCTCCTCCGCGCCCGGAAAGCTATCTCGGCGATGAAGATCCTCCACGCGCTCGAGGGCGATACGATCCCCGTCGGCGTGGTCAGCACCATCTACGACATGGAAGACCTGCGCGACCGTCTGGGCGTACGCCGGCAGAGCGTGCCGGCGACCCGGCTGCTGGATCGCATGGACGCGCTCTCGGGGGACGACGCGGCGGAGGCTGAACAACTCACGGACGACCTCATGGAGGGCGCCGAGCGGTGCGAGATGAGCCGCGAGAACATCCTGCCGTCCGTGAGGTTCTACGTGGCGGCGAAGAGGATGATGGGTGAGCGAGAATGCAACGCGTTCACCGTGCCCTGCTTCGAGCTGTGCGCCCGGCGGATGCCCGAACGGCACAAGGTGACGTTCTGCCTGACCCACAGCCTGCTGAAGGACGGGGGCTATCCCGCCGCGTGCGAGGGCGACGTGAACGTGCTGATGGCAATCGCGACGCTCATGTACGTGTCCGGCAAATCGCCCTACATGGGCAACTGCGCCCTGCTCAGCAAGCCGGAGAACCAGGTCCGGATCGTCCACAGTGTTCCCGGGCTCAAGATGAAGGGTTTGGACGAGCCGAGCCTGCCGTACGCGATCACGTCGTTCACCACCGGCGGCTGGGGGGTCACGCTGCGGTATGACTTCTCGCGCGACGTGGGCGAGCCCGTCACCATCGCCCGGTTCGACCCGACGGCGCGGAAGCTGCTGGTCGCCGCAGGCGAGATCGTCGGCGGCGAGGGATACGAGAAGATCGGCTGCTCGGTCGGCGTGCACCTCGGTCTTCGCGACGTGGTCGACTTCTTCGACCAGCAGCAGGATTTCGGCCACCACATGGCGATGGTCTACGGCGATTACACCGATGACCTGCGCCGGCTCGGGCGGCTGATGGACATCGCGGTCGTCGAGGCATAACCCGGAGGAACTCACATGGAACGAGGATGCGTTCGGGTCCAACCCGTATACGTCGGGATCTCGCACTACCGGGAGGTGTACGGGAGCGTCTGTTCGGCGGACGTCGAGGGGACGCCGCCGATCCCGGCTCCGACCGACGGGGAACTCGGACGCCGGGCGCGCGAGCTGGTGGACCATTTTACGGAAGGACTGGAACTCGATTTCGTGGACATCCGCGAGCCGTTCCTCGTCAAGGAGCACGCGGACCTGCGCCGGCTGCCGGGGATCGTGACCCGCGACACCGATGCCCTGCTGATCGGGAAGGAGGGCGTGACCCCGCTGATCCTGCGCACCATCGATCGGTACGGGCTGCCCGTGATTCGGCCGGGGGCGTCGGGAGACTTCCTCCGCGCGCTCCGGGTGAAGAAGTTCCTGGCGGAAAGCAAGTTCCTCTACATCGGCGAGATCCCGTCCTTTTCCGCCCCCTCCGGCCCCTGGGATTTCGGCCTTCTCGAAGAGCGGCTCGGGGTCCGCGTTCGCCACGTCGAGACCAATCAGTTCTTCCGCTGGTACGACCGGCTCGACGAGGACGAGGTCCGGGCCGAGCTGGACTCGTGGCGGGCCGACTTCGAGGAGGTGCTCGAACCGACCGAGGACGACCTCTTGGAGGCGGCCCGCGTGTACCTGGCGCTGCGCGGCTTGGCCGCGTGGGAGGACGCGAACGGAATCGCCGTGAACTGCGGCCGATTGACCGAGGAGCGCCCGGTCGTCCCGTGCCTGGCGTTCGCCCGGCTGATCGACGAGGGGATCATGTGCGCGTGCGAGGGGGACATCACGGCGATGCTCTCGTCGTTCATCCTCCACGCGGTGAGCGGCGGACCCGTCCTGATGGGGAACTTCGGCGCCCGGCCGGGGCAGTTCGAGGCGCGCGAGGGCGAAGTGAGCATTGAGCACGACGTCATCCCCCGGTCCATGGCGACCGCCGGGTTCACCGTGCGCGATTACCACAGCCGCCGGTTCGGCGTCACGGGCTACGCGCCCGTCCGTACGGACGAACCCATGACGCTGCTCAACATGGGCTCGGACCTCGGGCGGATCAGCGTGCTGGAAGGGACCGTCAAGGGCAGCGAGGACGGCGGGCACTGCCGGGTCATCATCCACATGTCGGTGGACGGGGACGTCGAGCGCGTCCCCGAGGTCATCGTCGGCTCGCAGCACGTCTCCATGACGTTCGGTCGTTGGGCCGCGGGCCTGGGAGAGGCAAGCGGGCTGCTCGAAATGGAGATGCGGCATTTGTGACGCGCTGGCCTGCGCCGGGCGCAGGCAAAGGAGACC
>JAWODX010000345.1:0-21044 GCA_046483085.1 Planctomycetota bacterium | reverse complement strand
CCTGATCCTGGCCGGCGACGGTCGCGAGCGCCCCGTGATCGAGCGGTGGCAAACGGCGGTCGGCCTCGGCGATCGCGTGCACGTGCTGGGGCATGTCGACGACGTACCGGGCGTCCTGGCGGGAGGCGATCTGTTCGTCCAGCCGAGCTTGTGGGAGGGGTTCGGCCTGGCCGTCGCCGAGGCCATGGCCGCGTCGCTGCCGGTGGTCGCCACGGACATTCCCGGCCTCAACGAGGTCGCCACGTCCGACACGGCCCTGCTGGTCCGCCCCGGGGAGGCCCATCCGTTCGCCGACGCCCTGGCCGCCCTGGCCGCCTCCGACGACCTCCGCGACCGCCTCGGCGCCGCCGGTCGTGCCCGCGTACGGCTATCGGGCCAAGACCCCCGGCTGGTTCGCCTACGACGTGCAGCGCGACAAGTGGACCGACCTGAAGCCGAAGGGCGGCGGCCGACACACCGACCAGAACGCGACCGCGGTGACCTACGACTCGGTCAACGACATCGTCGTGGTCGTCGTGTTTCGGCACAAGGGCCGCGGGATGTACGTCTACGATGCGAGAACGAACGCGTGGCGGAACACCGAGCCGAAGCCGCTGCCGGCCGGCGCCTGCGTTCGGTGCGTCAGCGCGTTCTACGATCCGGTCCACAACGCCCATTACTACTACCAGGCGTCCGACAGCCGCGAGAACAGCACGTTTTGGCTCTATCGCTACAAGCGGGAGCCGAAGGAGGAAGAGGAATGAGGTACAAGGCGATCGTCGTGCCGCTCGTCCTTTGCGCGGCTTCTGCGCTGGCGGCCGAGCGCGCCAACCCGCTCGCCGGCCTGCCGAGCGACCCCGGCCCGCACGTCGCGAAGATCCAGGCGCTGGGCGACAACGCCTGGCTCAACCTGGGCACGCCGAAGGCCGACCCGAAGTGGGGCGTCGCCCGCGGCCGCGCCTGGGGCGGAAGGGCCCTGACCGCGGCACCCGACCTGGGCGGGGCGTTCTTCTGCGGCGAGGGAGTGCACGCCTACGTCAAGCCCGACGGCTACTACATGAGCGACCTGTGGTTCTACGACCACAACGCCCACCGCTGGCTGTGCCTGTATCCGGGGGTGCACGCCAAGACGGTCCAGCTCCGGCTGGACGAGCACGGGTTCGAGGTGAACCAGCAAGGCGAGCACACCCCCATTGCCTTTCTCGGCCACGCCTACGGCAGCACGACGTACGACAGCGACCTGCGCAAGTACGTAGTGATCTACGCGAACATCTCCTACGTGAACGCCCGGATCAAGCAGCGGCAGGAGTGGCTGGGCGTGCCGCCGGAGAAGCGGGGCCGCATCTACGCCATCGGCAATCTGAACGCCAGCGCCAAGCATCCCCTGTTCTGGGATGTGGCCGGTGGCAAGTGGGAGCGGCGGTTCGTCCCGGCGCCCGGCGGCTTCGACCACCACCGCGAGGATGGCGTGGCCCAGTACATCCCGTCGCTCAAGAAAACCCTGTTCGCCATCCGCGACCAGGTCTGGCTCTACGATTACCAGACCAACCGGTGGACCGGGTCGGCCAAGACCGGATGCCCGTTGACGGGCTACGAGAACGGCTGCTACGACTCCAAACGAAACCGTCTGTACATCGCCCGGGGCAAGCAGTTCGCCCGGCTGGACGTCGCGGCCCGGAAGTGGACCGAGGTCAAGGCTCCGGGCCAGCCCGAGAACTTCGCCTCCACCAACACCGTCTGCCTCAACTACGACGCCGCCAACGACGTGATTCTGTACCACATCAACAAGCGCCATCGGACCCGCGGCTTCCTCTCGATCTACGACATCGCCGCCGGCAAGTGGACCACCCCGGAGAATCGGTTCCCCGGGGACGCCAACGGAAAGGCCGCATTGGTCAACAGCTTCTACGCCCCGGGCCTGAAGGTCCATTTCTTCTACCTGGCCAACGACAGCAGCACGCGCCCCGGCCTCATGTTCGCCTATCGGTACAAGAATGCGAAAAAGGAGGACAAGTGATGGGTTCGAAACGCGCACGCGTCCTGGCCTCAGCCGCCTCGGTCGTCATGCTGGCGGCCGCCGTGTATGCCGGCGCCGCCGAGCCACCGCGCCGGAACCCGCTCGCCGGCCTGCCGAGCGAGCCAGGGCCGCACGTCACGAGGATCCAGGCGCTCGGCGATAACGCGTGGCTCTCGCTGGGCACGCCGGAAGCCGACCCGAAATGGGGCGTCGCCCGCGGCCGGGCCTGGGGCTCGCGCCAGGCCGCAGCGCCCGACCTGCGCGGCGCGTTCTTCTGCGGCAGCGGTATCCACGGGTTCGTCATGCCCAACGGGCACTACATGGACGACCTGTGGTTCTACGACATCAACCGCAACCGCTGGGTCTGCCTCTACCCCGGCGCGAACCGCAAGACGTGCAAGCGCAAGCTCGACGAGCACGGGTTCGAGGTGAACATGGACGGCGAGCAGGCACCCGTCAGCTACCTCTCGCACACCTACGGGAACGTGACCTACAACTCCGATCTGCAGAAGTACGTGATCATCTACAAGCACTGCTTCTGGTGGACGAAAGCCCTGCCGCAGCGCCGCAAGTGGCTGGGCGTGCCGGCGGACGAGACCAGCGCCTACAACACCGGGAACAAGATCGACCTCAGCGCCCGGCATCCCCTCTTCTGGGACGTGAAGACCGGGAAGTGGGAGCGCCGGCACGTACCCGGCGACGAAGGCCCGCCTCAGCAGAAACTCGGCTCGACCAAGTACTGGAACATCGGGCTCGTCCAGTACGTCCCGTGGCTCAAGAAGACGTTCGTCGGCTGGCGCGGCCAGGTCTGGCTCTATGACTACAAGACGAACCGGTGGAGCGACGTGAAGGTCAAGCCGAACCCCGACATCCCGTGGAACCACTACCGACTGGAGCCGCAGCTCGGCGCGCTCGACCAGAAGCGGAAGCGGCTCTGGACGGCGGCCGGCAAGCGGTTCCTCTACTTCGATTTCGAAAAGAGCCGGTGGGTGAATCCGAAAGCCACGGACCCACAGCCCGTCTTCGGGAACAGCAACAGTGCCTCGCTCCACTTCGACTCGGCGAACGGCGTCGTCACCTGCCTCGTCGCCCCCCAGAAGAAGCCGAAGACCTGGGGCAGCCTGTACGTCTATAAGCCCGATGAGAACAAGTGGACCGAGCTGGAATGGACCTTGCCGGCGGACGTGACCACGAAGTACATGCGCCAGCACGCGTTCTACGACCCGAACCTCAACGCGCACTTCTACTACCTCGCCGGCGACAGCCGGAACAAGGGCGCCACGATGCTGGCCTATCGCTACCAACGTGCGGAGCCCAAACAATGACGAGACTGCCTGCCGCGTTCACATCGGTCTTATCCGTCCCATTTGTCCTATTTGCCCTATCCCCGTGGGCACCGGTGGCCAAGGGCGCCGAGCCGAAGAGCCCGCTGGCCGACATGCCGTCCGGCCCGGGCCCGCACGTCGAGAAGCTCGAGGCCCTCGGCGACAACGCCTGGCGGAACCTCGGCCGGCCGAAGGCCGACCCGAAGTTCGGCCGCGCCCGCGGCCGGTCGTGGAGCCGCAAGATGGCGTTCGCACCCGACCTCCGCGGCGCCTTCCTCTACGGCGAGGGCGTCCACGGCGGATCCAGCAAACGCGGCGGGAAACGCTACTACAACGACGACCTCTTCTTCTACGACATCAACGCCCACGCCTGGGTCTGCTGCCACCCGGGCACCCCGCTCGACGACCCGGGGCTGACCTACGACAGGAAACTCGGTTGCGAGCGCGACAAGAACGGCGACATCATCCCCGTCGCCGTCAGCGTCCACGCCTACTGGACGCCCGAGTACGACGTCGACCAGAAGAAGTTCACGATGATGCCGTCGCCCGCGTCGCTCTACTGGGTCCGAGCGCTTGGCGAGCACCGCCCCTACTTCGACAAGACAAAGGGCGAGCGCGGCAGAGACCCGCGCTGGGGCGGCTACGGCAGCCCGTGGTTCTGGGACCCGGCGACCGGCAAGTGGGAGTTCCGCCGCGTCGATGGGCCCGCCCCGCGCTGCAACGTCGACAACGTCTACTTCTACTCGCGGAAGCTGAAGAAGGGCGTGAACCTGTTCCGCGGTGTCTGGCTCTACGACTACAAGACGAACAAATGGGAGAAGGTCAACGGGCACGGTGGCGGAAACGGCGCCTATTGCTACGACAGCAAACGCGAATGGATCTACGTGGTCAAGGCCAAACGCAAGGATCCTGAGCACACCAACTATCTGAGGATCTATGACATCGCCAATAACCAGTGGATCAACCCGAACGCGACAGGCGACGCCGGCGTGCGGATGGAGTCGAACCAAGCGTTCTTCACCTACGACACGGCGAACGACATCGCCGCCTTCCACATCCACGGCAAACACCACGTGTATGATCCCACGGCGAAGAAGTGGACCGTCCTGCCGGACACCGCGCCGGCGAAGACCAAGCAGCGCGGATCGCGGTGGTGCAGCGGATTCTACGACGAGAAGCTGAACGCCCACTTCTACTTCAACGCGGGCGACAGCAGCACCCGGCCGGGCGACATGTACGCCTGGCGATATCGAAAGGAGAGGCGATGAACGTGAGACGACGGGGCATCGGGGCGGTCCTGCTGGCGGCATTCGCGCTGGCCGGCGCGGCCGCGTCGGCCGGCGGGCCGGAGACACTCATCGCCGGCTTCGAGTGGGAGGAGTTCAACGGGAAACTCGGTCGGTGGGGTTACCGCGGCAAGCCTTACCCGAAGCGTCCGCCCGCCGGGTGGAAGGGCGAGAAGACGGATCGCGAACAGGCGCTCAAGGGCGGCTTCCAGATCATCAACGGCCGTCCCTCGTCGTCACGGCACATGCCGGGCATGCTCTGCGAGCCGAAGCACGCGACGCAGGGCGCCTTCGCCCTGCATTTCCTGCCCCAACTGGTCGAGATGTATAGCTGGAAGAACCTCGAACGCGTCGTCCGGCGCAAGTGGATGCACAACTTCCGGCCCGGCGCCCCGGGCTACGATCCGGTCGACTGGTACTACCAGCGGTTCTGCCACGTCTGGCGGAGGAACTGGAACCGGACCACGGACTGGAGCGCCTACGACCGGCTGCGGTTCGACGTGCATGCCGAGGGCGAGCCGGTCATCCTCGGCCTCCGCGTCCGCGATGGGATCGGGCCCAGGATCAACGCCGGGCCGACCGGCGTCAAGACGGCCATCGGCCTCTTCACCGTGCCCGCCGACCGGACCGTCACCTGCGAATTCCCGCTCGCCGAGATGGCCCGCGTCGGCGAGGTGAACCTCCGAAAAGTCCACCGGGTCTTCATCCGCCTGAACGGCCTTCCCTCCAAAAACGCCCCGAAGAACCTGTTCCTCGACAACATCCGGCTCGTCGCGAAGGGCGCGGACGTCAAGCCCGCTCTCAAGCTGGTTCCCATGCAGGGCGAGCCGCGGCCGCATACCCGGCCCGTGGACCAGGATCCGCCGACGAAGCGCCTGGCGGACAAACGTCGTCGCAACACCGGCCCCGTCGACCCGCTCGGACCCGTCACCATCAACCAGGCCGCGCTGTACTGGGCGGCCGCCGGACACCTCGTCGGGCCCGGCCACTTCGGCGGCTCCGGCGCCACCTACTTCCGAAACGCGCGCCGGGGTGTCGTGGCCTACGACAACGACCGCATGGTCGTCGTCATGGTCGGCCGGGGCAAGTCGAAACGAGGCGGACTGATCGCCCTCGCCACATTCGACGGCGGGGTGACCTGGGGCGGCCTCACCCCCGAAGACAAGGACTTCACCCGCCTGCCCTGGGGGCTGCGGGCCGGGGTCTCGGCCGACTACTACGGCGACGTCTACTACCTCGGCACGCCCAACTGCGACTCGTATCGCGAAGGCCAGGACGTCTGCATGTTCCGCCTCGCCTTCACCGGCGAGACCTGGGTTCCCGACCGGTTCGCCGTCGTGTACCAGAACGGCTACAAGTGCCCATCCTTCGGCCGCGGCCTGCGGATGCCGAACGGCCGCATCTGGCTGTTGTGGCACGACGGCTTCGGCGGCAACTTCGCCAAGTACAGCGACGACGACGGCTACACGTTTGTCCCCTGCAAGGACGCGGCACGCGAGCCCCCGCGACCGTTCTACACCCCGGAACTCGGCACCGAGGACTGGCCGCCGAAGCCGCCCGAGAACGTGATTCTCTTCCCCGCGCTCCAGCGCGTCGCCGGCTTCCTGCTCGTCCCCTACGGCGACCAGGTCGCCTGTCTCGCCGGGGACGGCACCTACCAGGTACACGACGGCACGAAGTGGGGCCCGAAGCAGCCCGGGCCGAAATGGCCGGGCGACCGACGCAAACTCGGCTTGGTGTCCGAGACGGTCCTCGGCCGGGATCAGATCGTCCTCGCACGCAGCGCACGGTACGCCTCCCGCGGCGAGTCCGAGCCGGTCGGCGCGCTCCACGTGGCACGCCGCCTGGACGACGGCTGGAAAGTCGAGACTCTGGAGCCGGACGGGGTGGCGGAGTCGATCCTCACCGCCGGCGGGAACGTCGCGTTCTGCTTCTACGTCCGAAAAACCGACGACGACATGCGGGAGGTGCGCTGCCGCCGCCTGAAGAACGGCGCTTGGGGGCCGTCGGAACTGCTCGCCACCGAGCCGTTCCGGATCAACCACCTGGCGGCGCCCCAGACCTGCCCGCCCAGCTACGCCTGCGTCCTGTACGACCAGTTCATCGATATGAAACAGCGACGGACCGCCACCTCCGTCGTCCGTCTTGTCCGCGTCCCCAACAGGTAGGAGCACACGGCATGTGCCCGACGAAGTCGTTCTTCTCTACACGCGCTCTGGCGGGATGCGTCCCCCGGAAGGTGCCTGTCAGGGAAGAACCACCGGCGGCGGCGATCAGGGCCCGCCCATCGCGCCGGTCCGGCGGCTTCCGCGGCGAAAAGCCGAACGCCCACTTCTACTTCAACGCGGGCGACAGCAGCACCCGGCCGGGCGACATGTACGCCTGGCGATATCAGAAAGGGAAGAAATGAAGCACGCCCTCGCCGCGCTGGCCGTCCTGTGTACGATACCCTCGATCGCACGGGCGGCGGACGCTCCCGCGCGAACGATCGTCCTGAACGCGAACAGCCCGTGGCGCGTCCACCATACCTGGATAACGATCCAGGTGAAACGCAAGACGGGCGAGCTGCAATATGCGACCGTCGAGCGGCGGCGGCGCGGGCGGGAGCTCTCGTTCAAGCCGGTCAAGCCGGATCACTCCGCGCCGCCGACGGCCGGCTGGGCCAGGCCCGGCTTCGATGACGCCGGCTGGGCGCGTGACCGGCTGCCGATCTTCACGCGCCGGACGCGCGACCTCGGGCAGCTCTGCCTGCGCGGCAAATTCACCGTGGCCGAGCCGGCGCCGCTCTCGCTCCAGCTCACCTATCGCGGCGGCGCGGCCGTGTACCTGAACGGGAAAGAAGTCGCCCGGGCCCACCTGCCGAAGGGCAACCTCACGTTCGACACGCCCGCCCACCCGTATCCCGACGAGGCCTACGTCTCGCCCGAGGGCGTCCGCCTCCGGTGGATCGGGTTCGGCGACCCGAAGAAGTACAAGGACCGCTTCGCGACGCGCGACCGGACGCTCACCGCGAAGATCCCCGCCTCGGCGCTGCGGAAGGGTGCGAACGTTCTCGCCGTCGAGGTGCATCGCGCGCCGCTCAACGAAATCTACTTCACGGCCCGCGTGAAGAATTCGGCGAGGTACTCGACGATCGATCTGTGCAGCGTCGAGCGGCTGGCGCTGACCGCGCCCGCCGGCGCGGACGTGACGCCGAACACCTCGCGCCCGGTCGGCCTGCGGCTGTGGAACCGGCCCGTGTTCAGCACTGTGCACAACCTCGACTATCCCGATCCGCATGACGAGCTTCGCCCGATTCGGATCGCCGGAACGCGCAACGGCGCGTTCTCGGGCAAGATCGTCGTCAGCTCGCAACAGGCAATTGACGGACTGCGGGTGACGGCGTCAGACCTGAAGACGGCCGAGGGCGCGACCCTGCCCGCCGACCACATCGAGCTCCGATACGCCCGGCCCGACGCTCCGCCCGAGGCCCACGTCGAGAGCCACCGCGGCCGACCGCCTACGCCGGACCACCAGCGCGGCGTGCGGAGGTTCGACGCGCTCGCCGAGCAGCCGCCGGCCGACGTCCCCGTCGACAAGCTCGGCGGCGGCGCCGTCCTGCCCATCTGGATCACCGTGCACGTGCCGAAGCAGGCGAAGCCGGGCACATACACCGGGACGCTCCGGGTCGCCCCGGGGAAGACCGAGCCGGCCGAGGTCCCCCTGCGGCTGACCGTCGCCGATTGGGCGCTGCCCGACCCGAAGGACTTCGTCAGTTTCCTGGGGCTCGTCCAGTCGCCCGAGACGCTCGCCATGAAGTACGACGTTCCGATGTGGTCCGACCGCCACTGGGAGCTGATCGACCGCTCGTTCGAGCTCATGGGCCGGCTCGACAGCGACGACGTCTACATCCTCCCCCGGGGCCGGACGTACTTCGGGAACGAGCACTCGATGATCCGCTGGATTCGCCGGCCGGACGGCACGTTGAAGCCCGACTTCCGCATCGCCGAGAAATATCTGGACACCGCCATCAAGCACCTCGGCAAGGTGCCGGTGGTCGTCGTCTATGCCTGGGACGTCGACAGCGGCTCGACCTACTTCGGAAAGGCCCGCGGTGACAAGCACGCACACACCACCGAGAAGACCGGCATGCCGTTCACCGTCCTCGACCCGAAAACGGGCAAGCTGACCGAAGAGCGCGGGCCGAAGTGGGGCGAGCCCGAGGTCCGCGAGTTCCTGAAACCCGTGTTCGACGGCGTCCGGGCGCTCCTCGAGGAGCGCGGGCTCGAGGAGTCGATGATGGTCGGCATCGCGAGCGACAAGCGGCCGGAGAAGGACGCCGTGGCCGACCTCGCCGCCGCCGCCCCCGACGCCCCGTGGGTCATCCATTCGCACCCGCTGACGCTCCGCCTGCGCGGCCGGCCGGTGGGCTACAGCACGGCGGTCTGGGGGGTGTACGGCCCGCCGCATCCGTCGAAGGAACGCTGCCGGGGCTGGCAGAACCCGCACCTCGCCGCGGTCTTCCCGCGCTACAAGACGGCGCCGACCGGGCACGGCCTGCGGCTCCACTCGGCCACGATGCTCTATCGGATCGCGATGGAGCGCTGCCTGACCGCGAAGGGCTCGGCCGGCGCCGGCAAACGCGGACTGATGCGCGGGGTCGGGCGCTGCGGCGCCGACTTCTGGCCCGTGCTCCCCGCGAAGTACGGCCGCAAGAAGCCGGTCTGCGGCCGGTACCCGGCCTCGAGCCATTGGCACGGCGGCTGGCTGCACAACTCGACACCCTCCGTCCTTGCGCCCGGGCCCGACGGACCGGTCGCCACCGTCCGCTTCGAGATGCTCCGCGAGGGGATCCAGGAGACCGAGTGCCGCATCTGGCTCGAGAAGATCCTGACCGACCCGGCGCGGCGGGCGAAGCTCGGCGCCGAGCTCGCCGACCGCTGCCAGCGGATCCTCGATCAGCGGGTCATCGACCAACTCCGCGCGATGAAGTGCCGGGCCGGCCGCCTCTCGTTCAAGTGGTACGAGGGCTCCGGGATCCGCGAGGACACCGCCGAGCTCTACGCCGCCGCCGCACAGGCCGCCGCCAAGCTGAACGCTGATTGAAAACAGGCAGTCACAGCAAGGAGAGCGCAACTTGTTCGACTTGGACGGACGCATTCGGCTGACGGACGAGCCGGTCGTCGCGAGCGTGCTGCTGGCGGGCGACCTCTGCCCGATCAACCGGCTGGGACCGATGCTGGCGTCCGGCGACCTCGTCGGGGCGTTCGGCGACTGCCGCGAGCTGTTCGGGCGAGCGGACCTGACCGTGGTGAACCTGGAGGCGCCGCTCTGCCGGCGCGAGGCGCCGCTCGACAAGCTCGGGCCGAACTTCCGCGGGGACCCCGCGATCGCGGCCCCGCTCGCCGACCTGCCCGTGCACGTGGCGTGCCTGGCCAACAACCACACGATGGACCAGGGCGTCGACGGACTGCTCGAGACGCTGGACGCGCTGGACGAGGCGGGGATCCAGGCGGTCGGCGCGGCCCGCGTTCGGTCCGAGGCCCGCGGGCCCCTCGTCCTCGACGTGGCCGGACTCCGCGTCGCCCTGGTCAACACGGCGACCGTCGAGGGCGCCGTGCCGCCGGACGGCCCGGGCCCGGCGCGGATCGACCACCTCGCCGACCGGCGCGCGGTCGCCGACGCGGCGGCCGACTGCGACCTTGTCATCCCCATCGTCCACACCGGCAAGGAGCAGGTCCCGTTCCCGTCGCCCGGACTGCAGCAGTTCTTCCGCGAGCTGGCCGACGCCGGCGCCGCGGCGGTCGTCGGCCACCACCCGCACGTGCCGCAGGGGATCGAGCTGCACGCCGGCCGGCCCATTGCCTACAGCCTGGGCAACTTCCTCTTCGACTGGCACGAGCCGGAGCCGGAGACGGCGAGCTCGTTCCTGCTCGAACTCGGGCTCGGGCCGTCGGGCGTCGCCGAGCTCGCCGTGCACCCGTTCGCGCAGACCGAGGGCGGCGGGGTCGATCTGCTCCGGGGCGAGCGGCGAGCCGAGTACGTCGCGCTGCTCGCCGACCTGTCCGAGCCGCTCACCCGGCCGGATGAGGTCGGCCCGCTCTGGCGCGAGCAGTGCCGGGCGCTGTTCGACACCTGGTACCGAAATCGGCTCCCGCGCGGCGCGGACATCGGGTCGGACGACCCCGAGAAGCGGATGCGCGCCTGGCTCACGTTCCTCAACATACTCGACCTGAACGAACACGGCTGGGTGCTGTACGAGGGGCTGCTCCAGCTCGCGACGGGGACGGCCAGGGAGGATCCGGGGGCCCGCCGCACGATCGACAACCTGCTGGACCGACTCAAGGGCTTTGCTCCCCCGTGGCACGAGGCGGATCCCCCCGGCTGATTGCCGTGTCTCGGATTTGGCCGGGTGACACGTGAACACCTGGAGGTGAGGCGCTCATGGAAAGCGACCGACGGATGATCCGGATGCGGGACGGCGTGCGGCTGGAGACGTTCGTGTTCCGGCCGGACGGCGTGGGGCCGTTCCCGGCGCTCCTGGCCCGGTGCATGTATGGCACCAAGTCGCAGGAAGGCCGGGCGGAGCGGTTCGGCGCCGAGGGATACGCGGTGGCGCTGCAGAACGTCCGAGGGCGGCTCGGCTCGGAGGGGGACCTGCCCGGCCGCAGCTCGACGCCGGAGGACGGGTACGACACGATCGAGTGGCTGGTGCAGCAGCCGTGGTGCAACGGTCGCGTGGGCACGTTCGGCGCGTCGGCGCTGGCCCGCGTCCAGACGGCGACGGCGTTCCTGGGTCATCCCGCGCACCGGGCGATGTGCCCGCAGGTGCTCCCGTTCGGCATGATGAGTCGGCTCGGCGGGGCGATGATGGTCCACCAGCCGCCGATGTGGCTCTACTACGCGCAGAGCGGCGCGGCACTGCGCCCCTACGACCAGATCGATTGGATGCCGCACCTCCGCACGCTCCCGGTCACCAGCATCCTCGACGACCTCGGCGGCCCGATCGAGCTCTATCGCGACGTCGTCACCGACCCGCGCGACTACTTCGACTTGATGGACCCCGACCACTTCAGACAGCTTCATACGCCGAACCTGATGGTCACCGGCTGGTACGACCACTGCGGCACCGGGCCGATCGACTTCTTCACCCTCACCCACCGGCATGCGCCACGGTTCCAGACACGGAACACGCACCTGGTGGTCGGGCCGTGGGACCACAGTTGCACGCCGGACGGGATCGACGAGTATGACTTCGGGCCGGACGCCCGACGCGACCATGCCGCGCACGAGATCGCATTCTTTGACCGGCACCTGAAAGAGGACACGTCGGGCCCGGCCCCGCCGCCGGTCCGCATCTTCGTGATGGGCCGGAACGAATGGCGCGACGAGCCGGCCTGGCCGCTCGAACGCGCCGCCGACACCGAGTTCTTCCTCCACGCGGACGGCGCGCTCTCGGCGGACCCGCCCGGGTCCGAGCCGCCGGATTCGTTCACCTACGATCCGGCGGACCCGGTGCCCACGATCGGCGGGGCGAACTCCGGCCCGGCACGGGCGCTGCCGATGGGCCGAGGCCCGCGCGACCAGCGGCCCGTGCTCGGCCGCGACGACGTGCTGCTCTACCAGAGCGAGCCGCTCACCGGGCCGCTCGAGGTCACCGGCCCGCTCAAGATGGTCCTGTTCGCGGCATCGTCCGCCGTCGACACCGATTTCACCGCGAAGCTGATGGACATGTCGCCGGACGGCGACGCCCGACTGCTGACCGACGGGGTGATCCGCGCGCGGCACCGGAACGGGCGCGGCCGCGAAGACTTCGTCACACCCGGCGAGGTGGCCCGCTACGAGATCGACCTGTGGTTCACCAGCAACGAATTCCAGCCCGGCCACCGGATCGCGGTCGCCGTCTCCAGCAGCAACTTCCCCCGCCTGGGCCGCAACCTGAACACCGGCGGCGACAACGTTCGCGACTCGCACTTCGTGGCGGCCGATCAGACGATCTTCCACGACGCCGCACGCCCCTCCCGTCTGCGGCTCCCGATCGTGCCGGGCGGCTGACCGAAAGCGTTTGCGCCGGGATGCGCCGCGCCTATAATGCAGGTGGCCGGAGGAAGGAATCGTCGGGATGAAGGAGCGACGCAAGCGCAACCGGCGGAAGAAGATGGTCCGGAACATCTTCTCGTATTTCAACCGGCGCGACTTGTTCAAGAAGGGCCGGCGCAAGGACGAATGGCGGTACCAGGAAGGTGCCGACTGGTTCGAGAGGGAGCAAGACCGGGCCGAGTAGCGCCCGGTCACCTCTCGCCCTCGGCCCACCGGATCGCGGCGCCGGCGGCGGATCATCGACTGCTTCGGCTCCCCGCGAGCTCTGCGTGACTGGACCTGTGCTCCCGCGCCAACGCGTCGCCCGGTATCCTGTCCACCCTCTTGATCGTGTCGGACAACGCGGCGACACGCCGCGTGCGAAGGCATAAAAAAGGCCCCGCCCGCGCGAGCGGACGGGGCGGCCTTGCGATGCGGCCAGGTCACTCGGCGAGGAGGGTGAGCAGGTCCTCGGTGATCTGGCGGTTGACACATCGGATCGCCCCGGTGTACAGGCCCAACGGGGTGTCGATGCCGTTCGCGTAATGCCCGTAGTACAGGCCGGTGTACTTCCCGACCGGCTTGCAGCCGGGGACGGCGGCCGTCTCGACGTTGGTGGTCGCGTTCCCCTCGCCGTCGTAGAGGCGCCATTCGACGGTCAGGGACGGCTTGTAGTAGACGATCGGCGCGCCGAGCAGGTAGGGCACGATGGCGCCGGGGCCCAGGCAGTAGCTGTAGCGGGTGGTCCCCAGGGTGGAGTCGCGCAGCTTCCCGCGGAGGACGATGTCGTATCCCTCGGCCTGCTTGAGTTCGCCTTCGGTCAGGAACTCGACGCGCTTGGCGGCGTTGGCGGCGCCGAGATGCTCGGCCAGCAGCTCGGCCATCGCCACGGCGAACGAGTCCCGCCCGCCGCTTCCGGCCTCCGCGTCGACATAGTCCGCATCCAGGTGCGAGTTCACCCCCGTCGTGTACCAGGTGGTCAGCGGGATCAGGTTGAGCAGCATGCTGATGTCGTGGGTCTGGCAGGTTTCGCGCAGGTCCTCGAACGGGACCACGACGATGCTCTTCTCCGAAACCGGCGTGGGCTGCGCCCGTCGAACATCAGAGTATCCGAGCCTGTCCTTGAGGGCAGGCTCCGGCCCCGAGGTGCACCCTGCCACGACCAGGACCAGCGCCGCTGCCACCACCCACATCGCCCTTCTCATCTGTCGCTCCTTTCCAGGACCACGAACCGGCAGCCCGATACATTCGATACGATACCGAACACACGCAAAATTATAGACCGGCCCCTTCTCGATGCAAGCAAAAAGTTAGCCGGGCGCGAGATGGCGGTTTGCCGCGGCGCGGCGCGCGTCGCGCCGGTCATCGGCCGAAGCCAGCCCCGAGCAGCCGCGCCAGCTTCTCGTCCCGGGCGGTCAACAGGTCGTCCTGTGACTTGCCGGCGTAGGCGTAGAAGCCGCCGCCGGCCTTCACCCCGTGCCGGCCGGACCGGGCGCGCTCGGCCACCGCGGCCGGCGTCTCGTCATCCGCGCTGAGCGCGGGCAGCAGGTAGTCCATGATCGCGTCGACGAGATCGAGCCCGATGAAGTCGGCGACCTCGAGCGGGCCGAGCGCGGCGTAACGGAGCCCCGGCCCCGCGCGCATCGCCCGGTCCACGTCCTCCGGCGATGCGATCCCCTCGTCGACGATGTGGGCGGCTTCGCGGAGCAGGGCGTACTGGAGGCGGTTGGCGATGAAGCCGGGCACGTCGCGTCGGACGACGACCGGGCACTTGCCGAGCGACCGGGCGATGTCGACCAGGGCGTCGGTCACTTCGTCGCCGGTCTGTTCCCCCCGCACCACCTCGACGAGCGGGACGAGGTGCGGCGGGTTCCACCAGTGCATGCCGGCCACCCGCCGGGGATGGGCGGTGGCCGACGCGATCTCGGTGATGGAGAGGCCGGACGTGTTCGTCGCCAGGATGGCGCCGGGCGCCGCCGCCCGGTCGGCCCGCTCGAAGCAGGCCTTCTTGGCGGCCAGGTCCTCGATGATGCTCTCGACGACGATCCCGGCGCCGGCCGCGGCGGCGGCGAGGTCGGTCGTTCCGCCGAGCCGATCCTGCGCGGCGCCGACCGCGTCGGGCGCGGCCAGGCCGAACCGCGCCAGGTTCTCGCCGGCCCGGCGCGCCGCCGCGAGGCCCGCATCGACCGACGCCGTCGATCTGCCGCAGAGCGCCGTCCGGTACCCGCCCAAGGCGAACATCTCCGCGATCCCAGGGCCCATCGTGCCCGTCCCAATGACCACCGCGCGCCGCTCGTCCATCCGCCGCCTCCTTGCCCAGTTCGCCGCGCATTGTATGCGGGCGACGACGTATCGCGCAAGCGGCCGCGGCTGCTGGATTGCGC
The DNA here is from genome assembly GCA_046483085.1 of Planctomycetota bacterium. Taxonomy (GTDB): domain Bacteria; phylum Planctomycetota; class PUPC01; order PUPC01; family PUPC01; genus JAWODX01. The sequence continues at coordinate 5,995 of JAWODX010000345.1, read as the reverse complement.
GCGGGTCCGGCGTGGGATATGATTTCTGGTGAGGAAGGAGGCGGTGATGGGACGCGGTTTCCTGGTAGCCACGTCGGTGGTCCTGCTGGCGGCGGCTCTCTGCGAGGGGGCGGACGAGCGGCCGGCAGGGCGGCACGTGACCATCGAGTTCCGCGGCGAACGGGACACGGTGACCGGCCTGTTGATCCAGTTCGAGGACGGCGAGTTTGTGCTGCGGGAGTCGGGCGGGGAGCGGCGGATCGGGATCGACGAGGTGGCGCGGGTCGTGTTCGGCCGCTCGCCGGGCGAGGACGTTCGCGGTGTGCTCGGCCTGCCCGGGCCGAGGGAACGGGATCGGCCGCGCCGGCCCGGCGAGGCGAAGCGGCCGCTCGTCCGCGTGGCCGAGGCGCTGCCCGCGGCGGACCGGGTGCTGCTGTTTCGTGCGATCCGCCTGTCGGACCGGGCGCTGGCCCGGAAGGCGGAGCGTCCGTTGCGGCGGCTGCTGGCGAAGGAGGCGGAGAACGGCGAGTTGAACCGGGACATGCGGGTCACGCTGGCCGTGCTGAAGGTGGTGGAAGGGGACGAGCCGGCGGCGGCGAGGATCCTGCGGGACCTGAAGCGGGACTATCCGAAGAACCTGAAGGTCCGGATGTTGACGGTGCGGCTCTTGAAGCGGATGCTCCGTCCGCCCGGCCGGCCGCTGCGGCCCGGCCGCGGGTTCCGGCCGCCCGCGCCGGAATAGGCCCGCGCCCGGCCGGCCCGAACGTACGAGAGCACGACCGCCAGGGCGGCCGTGCTCTCTTTTTCGGTATGCGGCGCGCCCGCGGGCCGGGGACGCGGGACGCTACGACACTTTGACCTCGATCTGCTTCGGGCTGGCCTTCGGCGACCTGGGCAGCGAGACGGTGAGCACACCGTTCCGGAGCTCCGCCTCGATGCGGTCGGGGTCGAGCTCCGAGCTCAGGCTGAACTGCCGAAAGTAGCTGAGCAGATCGAACTCCTCGTACGTCGGGTTCGGGCGCTCCGGGTGGGTGATCTTGCCCTCGATGGTGAGGACGTTATTGTCCACCTGGATGTCCACGTCGTCCCGATCGACCCCGGGCATGTCGGCGACCAGGGTCAGCCCGTCGTCGGTCTCGTAGATGTCGACGGCGGGGACGAGGTAGCGTTCGGCCTCGCGGGTGGTCGGGCTCCGCTCTTCGCTGCGAGCGGGCACCTTGTCGTCGGCAACGGTCCTCTCAGCCATGGTCGGGTCCTCCTTTCGGTCGGGTCGGGCTCACTTGACATCGACGGCGATCTTCTTCGGCTTTGCCTCCTCGCTCTTGGGGAGGGTGACCGTGAGGATGCCGTTCTCGTAGGCGGCCCCCACCCTGTCGTGGGCGATCTCGGTGTCGAGCTGCAGGGTCCGGACGAATCGGCCCGTGGCCCGCTCGTTCCGGTGATACTGCTCCGGCTTCACGCCTTCCAACGACGCCTTCTCGCCGGCGATCCGGAGGGAGTCGCCCTTGACCGAGACGTCCAACGAGTCCGGATCGAGGCCGGGGGCCAGCGCCTCGACCCACATCGTCTCCGAGTCCTCGTACACGTTCAGCAGCGGATACCCGCGCGAAGATCGGCCCGGCAGGAACGCCGAGCGAACGCGGTTCCAGTCGGGACGGAATCCCTCGAACACCCGGTCGACTTCGCGGCGAAGGGTATCCAACTCGCGCCATGGATTCCAATTCCTCCACAGGGTCATGTTTCTACCCTCCAAACCTGGCTGTCTGATCTTCCGTTCGGCCGGGCTCACGCGTCCCGGCCACCTCGCTCATCGCTCATCAGGGAAACAGTGCAAAAAGCATGCCAACTCGCGGCCCCTGTGCCGGGGTGATGGCGGCGGCTTCACAAGGCATTGTCAAATAGGGGCTTGTGCCATCGGCTCTCTGGCGTGTCACGGCGGACGGCTCCCGCGCGGAGCGCCAACATTGCAGAAAACCCCTGTCATAATGACAGGGCGGTGCCCGCCCGTCGTTCTCGGGCAAAGCGGGCGCCCGGCCAACGCGCCGGGCGGCTTGGTCAGGCGTCGGCGGGCGAGGGCGGGCCGGCGTCCGACGTCGAGGCGCCTCCTTCGAGGAAGACGCCGATCTCGTGGTACTTCTGTCGGCGCTGTGCGACGATGGCGTCGGGCGGGATGCCGTCGAGTTCGTCGAACTGGCGGATGACGGCGGCCTTGACGGCGTCGGCGGCGCCCGGGTGATCCCAATGGGCGGCGGGGAGCGGCTCGGGGATGATCGCGTCGATGATCCCGAGTTCGAGGAGGTCCTGGGCGGTGAGCTTGAGGGCCTCGGCCGCCTGGGCGCGCTTGTCGGCGGTGCGGAAGAGGATGGACGAGCAGCCCTCGGGCGAGATGACCGAGAACGTGGAGTGTTCGAGCATGAGGAGGCGATTGCCCAGGGCGATGGCGAGTGCCCCGCCGCTGCCGCCCTCGCCGATGACCACGGCGACGACGGGCACGCGGACGGCGAGCATGTAGAGGAGGTTTTCGGCGATGGCGTGGGCCTGGCCGCGCTCCTCGGCGCCGATCCCCGGATAGGCGCCGGCCGTGTCGATGAGGGTGAGGATGGGGATCCGGAACCGTTCGGCGAGCTTCATCTTCTGGAGCGCCTTGCGGTATCCTTCGGGATGGGCCATGCCCCAGTTGCAGGCGAGGCGCTCTTTGGTGGTCCGGCCGCGCTGCTGGCCGACGACCATCACCGGGCGGTCGTCGAGCCGGGCGAACCCGCTGACGATCGCCGGGTCGTCCCGGAAGGCCCGGTCGCCGTGCAGCTCGACGAAGTCGGTGCACATGCGGTCGATGTACTCGGCGGTGGTGGGGCGGTCGAGGTGCCGGGCGACCTGAACCTTCTGCCAGGGGGCGAGGTGGCTGAAGACCTCGCGCGCGGTGCGGTTCAATTGATCGTGCAGGCGCGAGATCGGCTCCTCCAGGTCGTAGCCCTTGTTGGCCTGGAAGTTTTCGAGCTCGCTGATCTTCCGGCCCAGCTCCCGCAGGGGAGCCTCGAAGTCGAGATCGTTCCCGTTCATCGCCCTCCTCGATGTGGCCTGTGGCCCGCGCGCCGCGCGGGCCGGAAAGCCAATTGTCCACATCTCCGGTCAGTTGTCAAACATCGGGATGCGTTTGAGCCGGCGGATGACCTGGTGCATGTCCTGGGGCCGGTGGTTCCGGTCCTTGCTCAGCATCTGCATGACCAGCTCGTCCATCTTGACGGAGATCTCGCGGCGGTGGGAGCGCATGAGGCGGGGCGGCTGCTTGAGGTGCATGCGGAGGATTTCGTCGCGGTCGCCCGACTGGAACGGCGGCCGGCCGGTGAGCATTTCGTAGATGGTGATGCCCAGCGAGTAGATGTCGGTCCGTTCGTCCGGCGCCTTCCGGCGGATGGTCTCGGGCGCCATATACGGGCGGGTCCCGGCGATCCGCCGCCGGCCGAACGGGAACAGCTTCCGCTTCCCGATCGGCTTGGCCAGCGCGAAGTCGATGATCTTCGTCGTGGCGTCCCCGGCGCTGAGCACGTTCTCCGGCTTCACGTCCAGGTGGACCAGGCCTCGCTCGTGGACGTGGGCGAACGCCTCGCAGGCCTGCAACAGGATGTCGCGCCCGTGCTCGCGGATGAACTCCTGCTGGCGGAGCAGGAGCGTCTTCAGGTTCTCCGAGCTGAAGTATTCCATCACCAGGGCGGGCATGGGGGCCGAGTCGACGTACTCGATCGCCCGGACGATGTGCGGGTGCTCGAGCTCGAGCATGAGCTCGGCCTCGCGCTTCATCTCCTTGAGGGCGGTTCGGCTGGACGCGGTCTCGGGCAGGAGCATCTTGACGGCGACGAGCTGGCTGTCGGTGTCGAGCGCCCGGTACACCACGCTCGACCGACCGATCCATTCGGTACCCACGATGTGATACTTGAGGAGGCCTGTTTCCGCCATCGGCTGCTGTCCGGCTTGTCTCCTGGCTGAACGAGTCAGGGCGCCCGTCGAGCAGAGCGACCGATCGACCGGCCCCAAGCTATCATAACAGCCTGGCCACCGAACGTTCAAGGAAAATGGTGTGGCAGAACGCCGGCGGCCGCGGCGACACACGCGACATGTTCGGCGAAGTTCCCGGCGGGACAAGCGCCTTTTCCCCGTCCCCGCACGAAAAGATCCTCGCCCAAGCCCGGGCCACGAAATGCCTCATCCGTGTGCAGCCCCGCAGGGGCGAAATATGACAGCCCAGAACCTGCATCCCCGCCTTCGGGAGAAGAGCCACAAAAAAAGGGCGGCCCGGGGTTCCCGGGCCGCCTTGTGACTGGGCGTCTCAGCGCCCGTCGGCAGCTAGATTCCCAGCCACCGTTTGCGCAAGTCTATCATGGATCACCTCCTTTCTGAGTGGGTTCCCGGCCCACGCCCCGTGCGCAGTGGGGCGCTTCCGGCGACCACCCGTCGCGGTACGTCCCCGCGACACGCAGGTGCGCGAACGCACCTGTCGAGGGCAGTTGCGCTGCCCTCTATCCACCATCATACAGACCCGGATGAAATCAGCAAGCGCGCATCCGGAGAATTCCGGATTCGGATCATGTCTGGTTCTTGTTCGCGATCCGGATCTCCACGCGGTTCCCCTCCGGCTCGATGTACTTGACCAACAGCGACACCTTGTTGTCCGCGTCCAGCACGTCCCAGTAGAGCTCGAGGGTGGCGTCGATGTCGTCGACGAGCTCGACCGGCTTCGGCTCGCCCGCGAACGCCGGCAGCGGGCTGCCGTCCGTCTCGTACGTCGAGACGAGATGGCCGACGCCGGGGATCGGCGTCGGGTAATCGAAGAACTGCCGCGTGGGGTAATCGGGCTGGTTGTCGATCGCCTTCAGCACGGCGAGCTGGTAGGCGTGCCGGTCGTCGTCCAGGTCGACCAGGCCGGCGATCCGCGGGGTGTAGTTCGGCGCGTCCGGCTCGAACGTGCGCGTGCGGAGCGCCGTCTCGAACGACACCCCGCCGGCCAGCGCCTCGAAAACGGTGTCCGTCTGGTCGCCGTTCGACACGATATGGGCGCGGCCGAGCGGCCGGACACAGTTGTAGATGATCAGCGACGGGTCCTCGACCTTCGACTCGTCGAACGGTGCGGTGCGGACGACATCGCCCTCCTGCACGAACACCCGGTTGCGGCTGTTCGCGCTCCGGCCCATGATCCAGTAGACCTGCACCCGGTACATCCCGTTCGGCGTCCCGCCGATCACGATCCCCCGGCCCGGATACGGGTTCGCCCGAAGCCGGTCCATCTGTTCCGCTGCCAGCTCCTCGATCGCCATCTCAGTCTCCTCGTCCGTAACGGCCTCCGGAATTCCGCGCGTCCACGAGCCGGATTATAGCGGCGCCCGCCGCGCCTTCCAAGCGCCCTCGCGTTCCATTGCGCGGCGCGCGGGGTGCGGTATAATCACTTGACGCAGCGGCGGTGCCTCGACTTCGACCGGGGGCGGCGGGTGAGGTACGACGCGGTCATCTTCGACCTGGGAAACACGCTCGTCTCCTACTACGGCCCCGACGAATGGCCCGCCGTCCTCGACGAATGCATCGGCGAGGTCGTCTCGCACCTCCGCGATCGGGGCCTGTTCTCCGGCGAGCTCGCCGACCTCTCCGAGCGGGTGGCCGAGGAACGGCCGGTCCCCGAGGACCACGCCGTCGTCCCGCTCGAACACCGCCTGGTCCGCATCTTCGAGCTCGACGGCGCCCGGCTCGACGCCGACGTGCTCCCCGCCGCGTGCCGCCGGTTCATGGGGCCGATCTTCGCCCGGGCACGGCCGCACGGCGACGTCCTCCCCCTCCTCGACCGGCTGGCCGAGCAGGGATACCGGACCGGCATCGTGTCGAACATCCCCTGGGGCGCCCCGGCCATCCTCTGGCGCGAGGAGCTCGACCGCCACGGGCTGCTCGCCGCCGTCGACGCCGTCGTCTTCTGCCGCGACGCCGGGTTCCGAAAACCCGCCCGGCGCCCCTTCGACCTCATCCTCCGGGCGCT
>JAWODX010000622.1:0-6238 GCA_046483085.1 Planctomycetota bacterium | reverse complement strand
TCCCCACCGGCTTCTCCATCAGGACCGGGATCGACCGGTCAAGCACCTTGCACGCCATCGCCGGCGTGTGCTCGTGGCCGACGCAGATGACGACGTAGTCCGGCCCTTCCTCGTCGAGCATCTCGTCGATGTCGGCGTACGCCCGCTCGAACCCCAGCTCGCCGGTGATCCGCTCGCGGCTCTCGGCGCTTCGCGACGCCGCGGCCACCAGCCGCACGCGGTCGGCCAGCCGCCGCAACGACGGATGATGCACCTTCTGGTACCACCGGCTCGTGCAGCCGATCACGCAACAGCGCAGTTCTGCCACAGATTCGTCTCCGGCTACGGGATCATTCGCACGGGACGGTTCACTGGTTCGGGACGCGGACGAACTTCACCTCGGAGGGCTGGGTGCGTTTCTCGAAGTGCGGGTCCCAGAAGATCGCGGCGTAGCTCGGCGGGCTGTACTGGGGCGCGGCGAGGTGATTGATCCGCCGCCGCTCGGTCGCGATCTTCACCGACTCGCCCCACGCCCCGCCCTTCCAGCGGCGGTAGCGGACCTCGTACTCCGGCTTCTCCTCGTCGCCGACCTTCTCGACGTAGAAGCAGTAGATCGCGTCGCCGCTGGCGGTCACGATGGCGCTGCCGATCTTGCCCCTGGCGAGCGTCTCCTTCTTCCACTCGCCGGCCTTGCCGTGCACGACGACCAGGTCCTCGGCCAGCACCTCCTTGCCGAGGTTGTTGTACCCGGCGCCGCGGGAGATGAACGGATGGTCGCCGCCGAGCACGGTGACGGTCAGCAGGCCTCTTCCCGGGGCGGGGAACTGTTTCGGCGGGAGCCACCGGTCGCCGTCGTGGACCTGCCACTTCGGCCGCCGTCCGCCGCCGAACACGGCGGCGCTCGATTTGTACGGCGCGATCAGCGGTCCGACCACGCTCGGCGTCGGCCACAGCAGGATCCGCTTCGGCGGCTTCGGCGCGTCCGGCTTGCCCAGCGCCGCCAGGTCGGCGCTGTAGAACGGCCGCGGCGGCTCCTTCGACGCGTCCTTGCACGGCGGCCACGTGTAGCCGTCGTCGTCGGAATGGCGGGCGAGGCAGCCGCCGAACCCGTCCCCCCACGACGCCCACAGCCGCCCGTTCTCCAGTTGGATCGCCTGGCAATTGTTCGGGCACTTGTACCCGTCCTGGTGGATGATCGCGAACCGGTCGTCCTCCCACCGGTCGCCGAGGAACGCGAGCCGATGGAAGCAGATGTCCTGCCCCTCGTTGTATGAATCGCAGTTCGGCGTACCGACGCCGTACACGTTCCCGTACCGGTCGGCGAAGTAGCCCGCCCGCAGATACCAGGGCAGGATGAGGACATCGCCGCTCTTCCGGTTCGGCGAGGTCCACGTCTTCCCGCCGTCGAACGAGGCGATCGCCATCAGTCCGGCCCGCCGCTTCTTGCGGCTCTTCGGCGGCGCCGTGGCCCCCGCCATCACCACCAGCAGCCGGTCGTTGTCGTAGGCGACGACCGCCCGCCGCGCGGTCTGGAAGTAGGTCGCGCCCGAGCCGCCGAAGTGTCCGCCCATGTGCCCCGCCCCGCCGCTGAACAGGCACGCCTCGTTGATGACCACCGGGCCGAGCCGCTCGACCGGCCCGAGCTCGCGCTCCAGCTTCTCCGGATCGCGCTCCAGCGGCGGCTTCTGGTCGACCGGGCGGGCGAACGGGTGCGGCTCCCCCTCCATCGAGAGCAGCGGCACGTCGAGCTTCGGCTCCGCGCCCTTGGCCACCAGCCGCACGTTGTCCATATACAGGTCCTCCGGCGGCTCGCCCGAGGGCAGCCCGTTCAGCCGGATGTTGTAGCGGTGGACCTTGCCCAGGTCCAGCTCGGCGACGCGCGCCAGCTCGGCCAGCGGCACGTCGCAGCAGACCGTCTTGCCGGCGGGCACCTGGAACACGGCGAGCCCCGTGCGGATGCCCGTCGGCTTGCCGCGGACCAGCGGCCCCGAGCCGTCCCGCACCCGGAACCCCAGCCTGATCGGCGCCCCGACGGCCGTCACGTCGAACCGCAGGCGCTCGAACCCCGACCAGTCGCGGAAGCCTTTCCAGCCTTGCTTCCAGAGCTGGCACTCCCGCTGCAAGAAGTGGTCCTGCGGGTCGTACGCGGGCTCGTGCGCCGGCCAGGGGCCCGGATACTTCTTTTTGGTCTGAGCGGCGATGTAGCGCCAACGGCTGTCGGTCACCCGGCATTTCCAGGCGAAGTGTCCCTGCGTGGCGTGCGTCCGCACCACCCACGTCCCGGGCCAGTCCCGCGAGGACTTGCGGGCAAAAATCATGAAGCCGGCCTCGCCCACGTCCTCCAGCTTCTCGATCGCCGTGGCCCGCCAGCGCGGCGCCGGCGGCTTGGGGTGCGGCTGGCCGATGATACCACGCCGTCCGAGCTTGCCGTGAAATTGCTCCCACTCGAAGCCGGCCAACAGGCGAACCGACTCGCCTGCCGACACAGCCGGAGCGACCAGGCCCACGAGAGCCGCCACCACCAGGGATCGCGCGATATTCCGCATGGCACCCTCCTGCTCGCCGGACCGTTTGTACCCAGACGGCATTCTATCCCCGGGCCTTTCGCGGCGCAACCCGAAGCGACGGAACCAGGCCGGGCGGTTTGACAACGGCCCGCCCGCCCGGTATGCTCTCGCAGAGAGTCAACCGGCCACGTCTTTGGTTTCACGGAACACCCCCATGCTGAATCGATGCCTTTGGGTCGCTCTCTTCGGATCCCTGGCTTGCGTCTCGGCGGGCTGTCGCACGGGCGCCGTGAAGGAGTCGCTGCCCGCGTGGACGAAGTCGGTCAGCTACTACGAAGATACGCGGCCGGAGCTGGTCTACTTCGCGGGGTCAGGCGAGGCGTGTCAGACGCGGGTGCTGGCGGCGCGGGCCGGCGCCGAGGCGGCGTATGCGTCCGTCGCTCGGTACGTGGGTGAGACGGTCGCGCTCAAGTGGCGCGATTCCGACGGGCCCGAGACGTTCCCGGGCGGCCAGTCGGTCGCGCTCGTCGCCGCCGAGCTGATCGAGAGCGCCGTGGCCGAGGGCCAGGTCGAATTCGCGGAGCCCGTCGACGTCTACGTCGAGCGGGTCCGCCGCCGACACCTCGGCCGCGTCACCGAGATGTACCGCTCCCACCACCTGTACGGGCTGGAGGCGGCGGCGCTGGCGGAGATCGGCAAGACGGCCGCCCCGAGGATCGCGCACGAGATGGAGCGCGAGACGGACGCCGTCCGCAAGGAGCAGCTCAAGAAGCTGGCCGGGACCATGTCGGCCCTCAGCGAAAAGGACTTCGCAGATTGAGCGCGCCCGGCTCGACACGGTCGGCACGGGGCAAGGCGCGCCGGATGGTCGAGGCGCTCGAGGGCCGGTTCGGCGAGCCGACCGTCCGGGACCGCGGCGACCTGGTCGGGTCGTTCGTCCGCACCATCCTGTCCCAGAACACGAGCGACGTGAACTCGGGGCCGGCGTACGAGCGGCTGCGGGAGACGTTCCCGACGTGGGAGGCAGTGGCCGGCGCCCGGCCGCGGTCGATCGCCGCGGCGATCCGCCGCGCCGGCCTGGCGGACCGGAAGGCGCCGCGCATCCGCGACTTCGTCCGCTGGGTCAAGGAGGAGTTCGGCGACTACGACCTGTCGACTCTCCGGCAGATGCCCGACGACGAGATCATCGAGACGATGATCGCGGTCAGGGGGATCGGCATCAAGACGGTGACGGTGGTGATGCTGTTCTCGCTGGGCCGCGACGTCTTCCCGGTCGACACCCACGTGCACCGCGTCTGCCGGCGGGTCGGCCTGGTGCCGGAGAAGGCGACGGCGGAGCGGACCTACGAGCGCATGGCGCCGCTGGTGCCCGAGGGGAAGGCCCTGTCGCTGCACGTCAACCTGCTGCGCCTCGGCCGGACGATCTGCCGGGCCCGGACGCCCAATTGCCCCGAATGCCCGCTGCGCCGCCTCTGCGACTACGCCAGGACAGAAGAGAGAACTGCAACCTGATGGAGTCGACAATGGACAACAAGGAACGGTGGCCGGAGATCGAGGTCCACGTCTGCGACGAGCAGAAGATGCAGCCCGGCCTGACCCTGGTCAACTTCTCCAACCACGGGCTCGGGGTGCCGATCTGCGCCGCCGTGCTCGACCGGCACGGCGAGAGGGTCTGGTCGTACCGGCGGTACGACCCGCAGGTCCGCTGGGGCCAGACCGGGAACGTCGCCGACCTCCGCGGCGACGTCGACGTGCGCACGACCGACGAGGGCGTGCTCATCGGCGGGACGAACATCGTCGAGGGCACCGCCCGCGTCCACGCCGCACTCGTGAGCTGGCGGGGCGACGTGCTCTGGGAATGCCCCGTCGTCAACCACCATCACATCCACCGGACGCCCGACGGGGCGTACCTCTTCCTCATCCGCGATCCGCGCGAGTTCGGCGGGACGGAACTCGTCGGCGACCAGGTCGTCGAATGGGATCCCGCCGCCAATGCGATGGTCTGGACGTGGCGCCTGTTCGACCATCACGCGCCGGAAGCCGACCGGCGCGACTACAGCCACGCGAACACGATCGAGCCGGATCCGAGGGACGACAGCCTGATCATCTCCTGCCGCAACATGAACCAGCTCGTCAAGGTCGACCGGTCGACAGGCGAGATCGTCTGGCGGCTCGGCGTCGACGGCGATTTCGCCATGGCCCCCGCCGACTACTTCTACTACCAGCATTCGCCCGAGCTCCAACCGAACGGGAACATCCTGCTGTTCGACAACGGGACCGGCCGGCCGGACGAGCAGGGCGGAGAGTTCAGCCGCGCCCTCGAACTGCGCGTCGACGAGGACCGCCGGGAGACCGAGGCCGTCTGGAGCTACCGGCACGAGCCCGACCTGTTCTGCCCGATCTGGAGCGACGCCGACCGGCTGCCCAACGGGAACACGCTCGTCACGTTCGGGACGCGGACCGAAGGCGACAGGACGCGCTACGTCGAGGTCACGGCGGGCGGCCAGGTCGTGTGGGACGTCGAGCTCCGGCCCAGCGGATGGGGAACCTACCGGGCCGAACGAATCCTGCGTGAGACCCCGCTCGGCTGATCGTCCGGCCCCGCGGCTACAGGGCCTATAGCTCCGACAGGCCCGATCAGGCCTACGGCTGTCGGCCCGGCGGGGCGACTGCCAGCGCGAGCGTCTCGCCCGCCTTCACCCGGAGCTTGACCTCCGCCCTGCCGCGCGACAGACCCACGTCCAGGTCGCGATGCTCGACGAGCTCGGTCACGCGCAGCCCGTTCGGGCCGGGCTGAATCCCCAGACCCGACAGGTCGAGGCGCACGGCCGCGTCCACCGCCTGCTTGCCGCGGTTGGCGACGGTGAAGAACAGGTTGCCGGGCTCGCGGCCGAAGCGTTCGACCAGCAGCCGGTCGGCTCGGGCGTAGGTCACCGGCTGCCAGCCGGCCTCGGCCACGCGCTGCAGGACCGGCATGTACTTCTTCATCAGCCCGCGCTGCTCGTCCCGGCCCGTGGCGCCGGGCATCACGCCGAACAGGAGGAGCTTGCGGAGCGTCGCCTCGAGAGCGGGCCCCGCCGCGGGCTGCCACCCTCCGATGAACGTGATCGGCTTCGGTCCCGCGAGCATCCGCTCGACCGACAGCCGCTCGACGTCCCAGCGCTTCGCAGGCCGCTCCTTCACGAACACGTCGATGAACTGGCCGCACAGCATCATCGACTGCTCGAGGTTGCAGTTGCACATGATGAGTCCGCCCTTGTCGCGGACCATTCCCGAGTGCATCTTCGCGAACGCCCAGTGCGTGAAGCCATTGTGGATGCAGAGCCGGCCGGTCTCGGCGTCGAAGACGAGCGGGACGGTCTCGTACTGGAAATGCTCGCGCCGGAAGTTGAGCCGTGCGAACCCGCCCCAATGGTCGAGCGCGTCCCAGGCGAAGTTCCGCGGGCCGCGGAACTCGGGGTCGTCCCACAGCCGGATATACCGGTACTGCCAGTCGGTCGCCAGGCTCGCCCGGTTCGGCCGGGGCAGGTCGGGGTTCATGTTCATCGGCATCAGGTACGTGCCGTAGCCCTTCGGATAGTGCTGGCGGTCGAGCTGGCCGCGCTCGTTGACCAGGTAGCTGTGGTGCGCGGCCCGGGCGCTCATACGGTCCGGGCAGCCGCAGTACTGGTTGCTCGTGCCGTGGGCACCGGGGGCGCGGCCCTCGGCCTGGGCCTTGAGCGTGGCGAGCTGGGCCGGGCGGCTGATCCCCT